>DATEDB010000222.1:0-3173 GCA_035286625.1 Bacteroidota bacterium | reverse complement strand
GGGCCTCACGCCCGCCTCCATCTCCACGCAGGTGCTGCAGCGCGACCGGCACGCTGAGTTCATGACCGCGCTGGCCGTGATCGGATGTTCGCTCGAAAAGTTCGCCACAGAGATCCGGCATTTACAAAAAACCGAGGTGCTGGAGGTCGAAGAGTATTTCTCCAAAGGTCAGAAGGGATCCTCGGCGATGCCGCACAAGCGCAACCCGATCACCTGCGAACGGATCGCGGGTTTATCACGAGTGCTGCGAGGCAACGCCCTGGCGGCGATGGAGAACGTGGCCCTCTGGCACGAGCGGGACATCTCGCATTCGTCGGTCGAGCGGGTGATCATCCCGGACAGCTGCATACTGCTCGATTACATGCTTGTGACATTCACGAAGGTCATCGACCAGCTCCTGGTCTACCCGGAGAACATGAAGAAGAACATCGAGCTGACGCACGGGCTGGTGCATTCGCAAGCGGTGATGCTGGCGCTGACGGGCAGGGGCATGCGGCGCGAAGAGGCCTACGCCATCGTCCAGAAACACGCGATGGAGACGTGGGAGACGAAGAAGAATTTTAAGGTGTTAATCTCGGCGGACGCGAAGATCAGGAAGATGCTTTCCAAACAGGAGATCGACGCGGCGTTCAACTCCAAGAAAGCGCTTGCGAATGTGGATTATATCTTTAAGCGGGTGGGGATATAAGTGCTCAGGCGTGCCAGTTTAGCCTGGTGGAGCATTTTTCGATAGGGATCTTTAGACCTCGGAGAATCGATTCCCGCATTCCCCGGACGGATCATAGATAGAGCGTCTCCTGGATTCCCTGCCATTGATCGAGTGAAGGAGACTCTCGAATTATTCTTTGAGACAGCATCCCAGCAGGAAATCCGGGAACGCTTACACGGTGAAGTGTTTATCACCCAGCTGGAGAGATATCTGTCGGGACACAAGCCAGCGACTGTGTCCCCCAATGAAGAATTTCAATTTACAGAATCAACCATGAAAAAATACCGGAACTTCATCAACGGCAAATGGGTCGACGCGAAGTCGGGTCAGACGTTCGAGAACCGCAACCCCGCCAACTGGGACGAACTGGTGGGCACTTTCCCCAAGTCGGGGAAGGAGGACGTCGAAGAGGCGGTGAAGGCGGCGCGCAAGGCCTACGACAAGTGGCGACTGATGCCCGCCCCCAAGCGCGGCGACATACTGAAAACCGTCGGCGATGTCATGGTGCGGCGCAAGGAGGAGATCGCCACCATCATGACGCGCGAGATGGGAAAGGTGCTGACCGAAACCCGGGGCGACACACAGGAGGGCATCGACACGGCGTATTACGCGGCCTCCGAAGGCCGGCGGCTTTTCGGGCACACGGTGCCGTCGGAACTGCCCAACAAGTTCAACATGGCCCTGAGGGTGCCCGTCGGGGTGGCGGGCATCGTGACACCCTGGAACTTCCCGATGGCCATCCCCACCTGGAAGATTTTTCCCGCGCTCCTCTGCGGAAATACGGTAGTCTTCAAGCCGGCCTCCGACACGCCGGCCACTGCCGCGCTTCTCGTTGAAATTTTAATGGAAGCTGGTGTCCCCGAGGGCGTGGTGAACATCGTGCACGGGGGCGGCAGCGTGGTGGGCAACGCCATCGTGGACCACGACAATGTGGACCTGGTGAGTTTCACCGGCTCGACCGCAGTCGGCAAGAAAATCTCCGAGATGGCGAGCAGGACCCTCAAGCGAGTGTCGCTCGAACTGGGCGGGAAAAACGCGCAGATCGTGATGGACGACGCCGACATCAATCTGGCGATAGACGGCGTGCTCTGGGGCGCGTTCGGCACCACCGGGCAGCGCTGCACGGCCACTAGCCGGCTGCTGCTGCACGAGAAAATCTACGATAATTTCATGAGCACGCTCGTCGGGCGTACGCAGAAACTGCGTCTGGGGGACGGGCTTCAGTCGACCACCGACATCGGTCCCTGCATCAACGAGGGTCAGCGTAAAACCGTGCAGTCATACGTGGAAATCGGGCAAAAGGAAGGCGCAAAGATCGTCACCGGCGGGAAGATCGCCTCGGGTAACGGATTATCGAAGGGCTGGTTCCACGAGCCGACGATTTTCACCGACGTGAAGCCTTCGATGCGCATCGCCAGAGAGGAAATCTTCGGGCCGGTGCTGTCGGTGGTGAAAATCAAGTCTCTGGAAGAGGGAGTGTCGGTCCTGAACGACACGATATACGGCCTTTCGAGCTCGGTCTACACCAGGGACATCAACAAGGCGTTCGCCGCCATCAGGGACATCAAGGCCGGAATTACCTATATCAACGGCCCGACCATCGGCGCCGAGGCGCACATGCCCTTCGGCGGTGTCAAGCAAACTGGAAACGGCCACCGCGAGGGGGGCTGGACGGTGTTCGAGTTTTTCAGCGAGTGGAAAACCGTGTACGTGGATTACAGCGGCAAGCTGCAGAAGGCGCAGATCGATACCTGAGCGCAGAGCCCCCCGCTCAACGGATCACGGGTAAAAATGTGCGAGGCGGAGATGGTCTTTTCACCGCGGTAAAATTCCCGGTATAGGTGACCCCCGCGAACGTGATCCACTCCCATCTGCCCGCGTACGTTCCGTTCTCCATTTCCCCGTTCAGCACAACGTTGTTGTCCGCCCACCCCGGGTTCAGGTTCAGACCGACCACATTACCGTGGATTTCACCCACGAATGTTCCCATCCCCACCTGGGGACCATACCCCGCCGGCCCGTTCAACGCCCATGTCCCCGACACGGACGTCGTTTCCCTACAGACGAACGTGAGCGTCCCGGTGATCAACGGAGAACCCGTACTGTCGTACCCGGTGTACTGATAGACGCCAATCAGCGTCGTATCCCCCGGCTGTGGCCGATAGGGTGCCTCCCTCCGGTAGCCGAGGAAGAGCATCGTCCCGACATCCCTGTCCCGGACATACAGATAAAACGTGTCGCCGCGCGGACAGGAGCAGGCGGCACAGACCACCTGGTATTTCGGAATGGAGACGATGTCGGTGATATCCACACCGAACCGGGCATAGTATTCCCTGACGATCGCGTTCTGTGAGGCAGGGTCCCGCGGGTAAGCCTCGTAATCGTTCCCGTGCCGCTCGAGCCAGTCCCGCTCCCAGGGATTCCCCAGGCACTGGACCGGCTCGGTCGCCACCCACGTCCGGTA
>DATEDB010000221.1:0-2118 GCA_035286625.1 Bacteroidota bacterium | reverse complement strand
GAGTCAATCTGAACACATCGTGGTCGTCATCCGAGAGAAATACCCTTCCGCCCGGGCGCACCGCTTTCGCCATACCGGCCACAACCGATCCGGGGTCCGGCAGGTGTTCGAGGAGGAACCTGGCGTGCGCCAGGTCGAAACCGCCCCATTCTTCCGGGTCGAGCGGAAGGTTCATCGCGTCCCCCTGCCTGAACTCGACACGGGCGATATCCCTGATCCCGGGCATCGCAGACCCGAGCATTCTGCGCGCCTGTTCGAGCTGTCGTTCATCCCGCTCGATTCCCAAGACCGATGTACCGTGGCCGGTCATCTCCCCCATCATCAACGTGAACTGACCGGGCCCGCTCCCCACGTCCAGGATTTTATCACCACGCCGCGGCCGCACCACCCCGATGTAACCGCTGTTGAGATACTCGTTGAGGGCGGCGAGGCGGGCCTGCTCGTTTGCTTTGGAGCCGTGGATATACGTTGAATGACTCGTTGTCATTTCTTCGGGTTTTTCGGGCATTTCTTCGGCGTGCCGTCCGGTTTCGGTTAATTTATTGAATCTTCCTGATATTCCAAGCATCTTCCGCGGGGAATTGATATTCACCGGCCAAGTCCGTACTTTCAGGAGATTCATTCATCGATCCCTTCGTTCCCGTCCAATCCCGGCTGGCCCGGGTCTGCACAACCGGCCGGGCGCCCTATATACATTCTTTTCGGGAGAACGCCATGAAAACCACACTCCTTGCCCTCTGCCTCGTCGCCATGACCCTGTTTGCCGGGAACGTTTTTGGTTCGGATTTTCTCCGCGTTCAGGATCCCCAGTCCTGGTGGAAGGGAGGCCAGGGCACCATCGAAAAGGCGGTGCTCACCGTACGCCCGGCAGGCATCTACATGGAATATGGCCTCTATCTCACATTTTCAGCCCGGGGACTGGAATACACCCACAGCGACACCTTCGAGGTCCAGTTCGAATTCGACCTGCCTCCAAACTCCGTCGTGTACGATTCCTGGCTGTGGATCGGAGATACCATCATCCGGGGCGAATTACTCGATAAGTGGACCGCCGAATCCATCTACGAGGAAATCGTCAACAGGAGAAGAGACCCCTCCATACTCTATAAAAGAACACAGACACACTACGAGATGCGTGTTTTCCCGATGGCCGGCGATGAGTCCAGGAAAGTAAAAATCTCCTACCTCGTCCCGACGCAGTGGAATTCCAGGAGCGTTCTGGCCCAGCTTCCGGCAAACCTCATCCGGACGTCCCGTAACCAGGTTTCCGGGCTCAGCGTCGTGACCTGGCCGGACGATGAATGGAAAAATCCGGCGATTGCCGAACTCGACAGCCTCGCCTTCTCTTCCGCGTCCGATTCGGTCCTCGGGTCACATCTGCGCGCGGACATTCTCTGGGATGACCTCGGCGGGACGCTGAACTTCTCCCTGGATGCACCGTTCGCCAACGGATTGTATGTCAATCACACCGGGGTGGGCTCCGGCGGCTACTATCAGCTGGCCCTCCTTCCGTCGGCGGCGCTGAACCTTACGGTATCGAGGAAAGTGGCGGTCCTCTTCGACTACGACGCTTCCAAAAGCACCATCACCCCATCGGAAGTCATCAATTCCGTCCGCTCGGCGCTGTTCACCACGCTGACGACGCGTGACTCTTTCAATGTCATCCTCTCGCAGGTAAACATCAAAAGAGCAAGCGAGAAATGGCTCCCGTCGGATTCGGCGACCATCGACAGCGTTTTTTCGACGCTCGGGCCCAATCCCCTCGCCAGCTACAGTAATCTTCCGGCGCTGCTGGCGAACGGCGTCGGCTTTATCAGCGGCAACGGGAACGACGGCGGCATCCTGCTTTTGTCGAACTCCGACCAGGTCGGCGCGAGCGTGCCCGCCAACCAGCTCATCGAAGACCTGATGGGACTGATGACGGAGACCATACCCGTCACCGTGGTCGATTACCAGACCACGAACTTCACCTATAATTACATCGGCGGAAGATACTACTACGGGAACGAATACTTCTACACCAACATTACCCGCCTCACCGGAGGGAATTATTACACTCTCAGGACCGGAGGCACGTACGGCCCGTATCTGAACCTTTCGTCGGTTGTTCCCACGGCC
>DATEDB010000220.1:0-5260 GCA_035286625.1 Bacteroidota bacterium | reverse complement strand
GATCCGGGAGGCCCGGAGAGAGTGACCCAGGAGGAGCCGGCGCCACCATACACACCGCCGAGTTTCGTGAACGTTGAACTGCGAACCCAGTCGCCCGTACCGGTCCACCCCGACGCGCTCGCGTCGAAATCGTACAGCGTGCTCGCAACAAGTGCGACCGGCGTGACAACGGCCTGGGACCGGCTGATGGTGTCATTGGCAACCAGAATATCTCCACCGAAGAGCGTGATGGCAGTCAGTGTGCGTGTTGCACCGCCGACCGGAGTCCAGCTGGGGAAGGTGACGCTTTTTGTTTCACCCGGAGCGAGACTCATGGGGGAGGTCATGCTGTAACCGTCCGGAGAGATCTCCAGTTTGACGCTGAACGATCCGGTGGAATTCGGCGAGTTGTTTTTCACCGTGACCGCCGGAATCACCCCCACTCCCGCCGGAACGCCGCCCGAAAGGGGCGATGTGATCGCCACGGGCAGGACGTCAGTCCCGAGGAGCGCGCCGCCGGCGAATTCGTCGGCACCCGCATCGCGTTTGCCGGCAAATGTCGTGTCACGGGGCTCGGCATCAATATCCGCCAATGGAAGGACGAACGGCTTGCCGATGTCCTGCGCAGCAGTCGGGAACGTCGAATCGCTGTGGAGATCCCACGTGAACGAGGTTTTCCCCCACACGCCGTTCGTGTTCACTCCTGCAGCGGTTGCCGCAGCGAGCGTTGTGTGGGCCGATGTCGGTCTCCCGGCTGAATACAGAGCGCTGTAATCGATGGTGCCGCCGGGGTTCACAGCCCGGACGGGAGTCGCCGAGGGAGCAACGATTTCATTGTTGAAGGCGTTGTTGTACGCCGCGGTGACGCCGAACAGACAGGAGAACGTGCCGGTGGTATATGTCGCCGTACCGGTCATCCTGACTGAATTGTGGTGGACATTGATTCCAGGCCCGCGAATTACGGATATATTCGAGTTCGGCAGGTCGTAGAACACATTCTGGAACCTGTTGTTGGTGATGGTGACCTCATAAGGGGCACCATTGCCAGAGGGGTATCCATAGGTCCGGGTTCCATATCCGACGCCGGGGTTTCCTCCGATGTAGCTGTCGGACGAGACTCCGTCGACGTAGTTGCCATCAATCAGCCCGCCGTCACAGACGAGGTGGTGGAAGGCCGTCGCCTGACCGAGGTAATACCAACTGTTCTGGGAACCAAATCCGCCGAGGAAGAAGACGTTGTTCTCATTAAACTCGGACGAATAATAATCCCAGTACGTCACCAGGAACCTTATGTCCTTGATGGTGTTGTTCGTGAAGGTAAGGTCCTGCACGACTTCAGTCCATGCCGCGTGAATGAGCCGATCCCCGAAGCCACCGCCGAAATTACAGTTGTTCACGGTGAGATTTATGACGGAGGTCCAGCCTGCATTATACCAGTGGCTCAGCACTTTGACGCCCATCGATCCGCCTGTGAAGGTGCATCCGTCAAAGGTGATATTTGTGCTGGGTGCGTCGAACTCGTCTGTCCAGACGAATGCGCAGGACCGGCCTTCGGTCTGATCCTCCCACGCCGGGGTATCGAAATTACCCTTGATGTGGGTGTTCAGAACCGAGATCGCATTCGAGCCGCCGGCGATGAACACCGTCGAGCCGAATCCGTCAGCTGACGGGAACGGATGGCCCGAAGCCCAGCCGAGTGTCAGGCTCGCGCCGCCGGTTCCGATCCCATCGACGGCGACATTATCGGCGCCGGTGAAAACGAAACCTTTGCCGTTCGTCGACGTCGAGATGAAGTTGTACGTCACTGCGGTCGCCGCCGCCGGCTGAATCGTGACCTTGTACGTGCCGGCTCCCGGATACGCGCCGCCGATGATGACGCTGCCGGAGGAATAACTGGCAGATGTCAGTTCGAACGTCACGTCGCCGGTGAGACCGACGAAGTTCAGCACTGCTGCAGCCGAGGGAAGGTCGGGAAAGTCGCCCGGGATGGTGTATGTCCCGGAGAGTCCGGCCGCCGACACCGTCGGATACTTCGACAGCGCCGCGGCATTGATCGCCTCGACCTCGGGACGGGCGAGACTCATGTCGTACCTGACCGAGGCTCCCATCCGGAACGCCTGATCGGCGGGGATGTCGGACTCGAGTTTCGACCGATCGACTCCAGCTCGTCCCTGACTGTTCACGGCGTTCCGGCCATCGATGCCCGCCGAAAAAGCGGTCATCGACACCAGGGCCGCAAGCAGAGCCAGGGTGATAACGAGTTGTAAAGATTTCATATATCCTCCTACAAGGATTGAATTATGAATTGTGGATTAGTGAATTTAGTGGATTGTTGATTTTAATTTTCAGGAGACGACCATCGGTGATCGACGGACGTCGTGTTACAGCGCGCAGTCTTTCGTGACCGGGCACCGGTTGAGGAATGAAAACGGGCTGGAGGGTGTGATAAAACTTCTTCACAAGAGTTATCGGCCTGTACTCCAGCCAATGATGGCAATTAACATATCGCACAGAATAAAAAATAACATCGCCGGCCGTTGGAGCCGGTTTGTTAATCCAAAAATGAACCGAACGAGTTCGAGGTTTTACTAATGCGCTGAACCTGTTGTAGAAAAAAAGGTTGTGAACGTTCGATAAGGTGTGTGTACTGCGGACCCAACTAATCCTCAATACAAATCAATTGTAACAAAACTCTCCCTTACTGTCAAGTATTTTATGAAAAAAAATGCCCCAAGCCCCCAGAATTTTACTACAAGACTCGCAAAATCTGAGGGAACGAATTTCCTGATTCGTTGCATTTCCGCTCTCGGAGATTGTGATTTTCAACACGATAGGGGGATTTTCATCCGGGGACCTACATCCGTCATAGCGGCATGCATGACGAACGGGAGGCCCGTCGTACACTGGAATATTTTACAAATCATCAAAAAAACACTGATTACGGGCACCTGAGGATGGAAGAATTCCCGGCGGAATATTTCGGGGGCTCAACTCCGGGGGCACCGGCCTATGGAGGTATAGAAGTCGGGGGCGATACGGGAGACGGCCGATACTCGTCCGATTCTAAGTATAGAGCGACACGGATCGGGGATATTCCGGCGGTAATAAGGCCGGGGAGTGTATTGAAAAGAAAAAACCCGCTCCCGAGGCGGGTTTTGTGTGCGGGCGGGGCCGACGGGACTCGAACCCGCGACCTCCTGCGTGACAGGCAGGCGTTCTAACCAAACTGAACTACGACCCCTCGGAGCAGTAAAATTCGGAGGTCAATATACTGAAACGCGCGTTCGTTTCCAACAGCTCACCCCCTTTTTCGCGCCTGACCGGATACCCGTTCGGATTTCACCATCCGCCGGAGTTCGCCCATCACCCATTCGACGAACCTCTGCCTTTCGTCCTCGCTGCGGATCGTATAGAGGTACTGCCTCTGCCCGGCGATGAATTCCCCGACGGCTTGAGAGTTCGCGGGCAACTGTGTGGAGGTGAACCACTCGAACGCGTCAGAGGCCGACATGGCTCCCCGTGTTCAACTTTCGGTGAGCCTGATGAACGCGCTCGGGTTGATCACCCGGACCATCAGATCATACCCGGCATACGTCTCGTAGATGGAATTGATCCCCTCGCAGAACTTCCGACGCTTATCCTTCTGCACGGTGTACCGGCAGACGAGAATCGACTTCCAGTCATTCATGAACGCGCTGTCCAGCCTGATCAGATGGTCGAGCTTCCCGCGCTGGGCATAAAACAGCAGGTTGCTGTGGATTTCCTGGGCGATGGTTTTCTCGCGGAAGATCAGCCGCTCGACGAATTTGACGTCCCTCACCTTGCTCGCCGGGTGCCTGGTTTCCCTCTCAGAGGTCCTGACCTTCCCGGCCTGCGTGATCACACTCAGCCGGATGATGTGGTCGTCGTACCCGAAGACCTCCACCTCCCACTCCGTGGCGTCGTGGGCGTCGATCAGCGTCATGAGCAGGTCGAGGTACCTGTCCTCGATCGTGCGGGTCACTTCGTCGAGACCCCGGAAAATCGACCAGGGGTTGAGCGGGACCAGCACTTCGGCGGTCCTCAATACATTGATGACCTTCTCGTGATCGTACTTGAACCATACGGATTTCTGCGGATCGAGCGTGGGCCGCCCCCCCTTGTCGGCGATGTAGTCGGATTCGGTGAGTTTGCTGACGTAAAACCGTATATCGCCGTAATCCAGGAGGAAGAGATGGTTCTTCCTGTCGAACCCCTTGATACCGAGCTTCTTCGACGGGATCCCCTTACCCGATGTCTCGGGCGCGTAACTGAATCCATAAAGATAGAGCCAGTCGTCGGTGCCGATGGTAAAATCGATGGGTGACGTCGGGAATGCCTCGCGGGTGCCGAAATGTTCCATGATCCCGGACGAGGCGGCGGGTTTGAAAATCTCCGGAGGCGTTGTCCGGGCGGGGAGTTCATCCACGCCGGATTTCCCGGTTTCCATTTCGGGCGCAGCGGGCTTCTGCGCGGGTGATTTTTCTTCCGCGGCCTTTTCGGCGGCCGCGGCCTGTTCAAGAGCCAGCCTGCCGGCCTCCTCCACCTTCATGGCGTCGGCGATTTCATTTTCCGCCCGGATGTCCTGTTCGACGAGGTTGATGAGGAGTTCGCGTAACTGCGCCGAGAGGAGGTTTTCGAACTGCCTGACGAGACGGTCCGCCACGCGGGCGGGTGGAAGTGTGGAAAATCCCTCGAGTTGCCGCCTGAAATTATGGCTGGCGTCCAGCCTTTCGAGGACTTCCTTCAGGAGGGTGTCGGAAAATTTTTTCCGTTCTTCGTTCGTCATCATAAGCCGTGATTGCGGAGGGTGAGGGACTTGAACCCCCACGTCCCGAAGGACGGCAGTTTTCAAGACTGCTGCCATACCATTAGGCGAACCCTCCGGGTGACCCGTCCAGCCCGGCATCATTGCCATTTCCGTTCACCGACCGGATAATATAGATAAAAGGGGGCCTGAAATCAATAACGGCTCAGCCGATTTCGGTTAAAAGGACCCCCCCGAGCGTGATTGCGGCCCCCAGGAGGAACCACGGGGTGAGGACATCTCCGAGGAAAAAATATGCCAGGATCATCGTGAAGACGGGCTGTGTGTTGGCGAAGATGGCGACCTTGCTCGGGGCCATCTTCCCCAGCGCGTAATACCAGAGCAGGTAGGTGATGATCGAGGTCCCGATCGCGAGGTAGGCGATCCCCCAGATGTCCGTTCCGGTGAGGGAGGAATAATCGAACCGAGCGGCGCTGAACAGGCCGAAAGGAAGAA
>DATEDB010000219.1:0-5159 GCA_035286625.1 Bacteroidota bacterium | reverse complement strand
AGCCGGTCCCGCTCGACGACCGCCGCCGATAGACCGAGCTGGGCCGCCCTGATCGCCGCCACGTATCCTCCCGGCCCGCCGCCAACCACCACGATGTCAAACTGACGATCCGCCATATTCCTCCGGAAATAAAAAAAGGGTCGTCGGTACCCTCGAATCCTTTGAAAGCAGGTAAATTAGTATGATTCCACATGAAAATATATGAATTCGGAACTCAAATTCCAATGGATCGATCCGGTGACCGCCCGCCGGAACCGGCCCCTCCTCTTCCGGGCGCCCGGTCATCTCTTGAATGGAAACCGATTATTTCTTATTATTTTTTCACTGCTTGGGAATCGGAGGCCGGGATGACACTCAATTTGAAATATCCGCTGCGAAATCTCCTCCTTGCCGTCACCGGGGGTGAAATCACGCGGAGTCAGATGATGGAGCTGAACTCTCTCTGTCAGGGTATCGCTCTCACTTTCATCAGGAAAAGGATCTCCACCGGCAAGATCAACTCCACCCTGCTCGGCCTCAAGGACCGGGACATCGCGCTGGATTGCGTGGCGGAACTCTTCTCCCCGGGCCCGGAGGGAAGATTCGTCGAATTCATAGACTACTTCGACAACGAGTCGGTCGACATCCGCGACACGTCCGAACGGCTGCTGGTCGTCCACCTCCGGCGGCTGATCTTTTACGTCTGCAACGACAACCTGTTCAGGATGTACGGTGAGGCGGATCCATCCCTCTCGAGGATCATCAGGAACCTCAAGCTGGGCTTGAAACGGTCCGCGTCGCTGGGATTGGCGACGAAGTTCGACGAGCAGCTGGTCGTTCCCCGATCGTGCGCCCCCGATCTCTCGCTTCCCGTCA
Source organism: Bacteroidota bacterium (assembly GCA_035286625.1). Taxonomy (GTDB): domain Bacteria; phylum Bacteroidota; class Ignavibacteria; order UBA10030; family SZUA-254; genus SZUA-254. The sequence goes on along the minus strand of DATEDB010000219.1, from coordinate 4,304 downwards.
TGCCGTTCAAGGAACTGCAGGGTATGGTGGACCGGGCGTTCGACGCCCGCGCCGGCATCCCCGACCTGCTGGAACATCTGGCGCAGGCCCTGGAACGGCAACCCTCATTCAGAAAAGTCGTCCCGCTCACCGGCCTGGCCTGCTGCATCAGGGAGGCGTACTCCCGGCTCAATATCCGCGAGGCCGATATCACGGCGGATCCGATGTTCGTCGCCGATATCCGGACCGTCGTTCGCGGCGCCTGCGAGTTCGTATCCCGCCGGGTGGGCTCGAAGTACCTGGTGAAGGGGAAGATCGCGCAGAAAACACTGGAGAGCTACATCTCGGGAATCAGGGATCTGCTCGAGTCGGAGTTTTTGGGCCGGACGGACGGCAGGATGTGTTATTACGATTATTTTACACACGCGCTTCCGGGCATTTCCAGGGAAGAGTATACCGACAGCCACAGGAAAATATTCGAATACCTCGTGAAAGTGGCCCGAAAAAGAGCCACACAGGAGCTTCGCGAACTGTGATTCTGTAACGCGGAGCGAATGCGGGGAACTATCTTATATGACCTGTCATTCGGGATCAATTTATCTGCATACCACAGATAAACTGATATGAATCATCCTGACGAATCGTCCATCGAACTCTATGTCCTCGGATCTCCCCTCGGGGAGGAGGAGAGGGCGCGACTGCTTGCCCACTTCGATGAGTGTCCCGCGTGCCGGGAATTATACGAGACCATCGGACAATTCTACCGGGATCTGAACATCGAACTTGAAAAAGGGCGCCCCCCGAATTTCTATTGCATTTCCCTGCTGAATTCCTTATCATAGTCCGCATTCTCATGCGGACTCGATGACCACAGAGGACAAAACCGTCAAGGTTGTTGTCACAAACCGCCGGGCCCGCCACGATTATCTCATTCTTGAAACGTGCGAAGCGGGAGTCGCCCTCAAAGGGACGGAGGTCAAGTCCCTTCGGCAGGGAAGCGCCAACCTCCGGGACGGACACGCGATTGTGCGACGCGGGGAAATCTGGCTCGCGGGCATGCACATCAGTCCGTTCGAAAAGGGAAACATCAACAACCACGACCCGGTCCGCGACCGCAAGCTCCTGTTCCACAGGAAAGAGATCCGGAAACTGATCGCCCGCATGCAGGAGAAGGGACTCGCGCTGATCCCGCTGCGGGTGTATTTCAGCAGGAACATCGCCAAGGTCGAGATCGGGCTCTGCAAGGGGAAGAAGGCGTACGACAAGAGGGAAAGCATCAAGAAGAGGGACGTGGAAAGGCAACTTCGACGCGATTTCGCACGTTCCTGAGATCCCGGCGGACCGATCGTCCATCATTCAATCCAACTACACACTCACACCGCAGGAGGATAGACCGTGTACGTTCCCGGGAAAATGTTTTTCACCAAAGGCGTCGGCCGTCACAAGGACTACCTCCAATCGTTCGAGCTCGCCCTGCGGGACGCCAAAATCGAGAAATGCAATCTGGTGACCGTGTCGAGCATCTATCCGCCCGGATGCAAACGCATCCCCGCCGAGGAAGGGTTGAAATTCCTCGAACCCGGACAGATTACCTTTTCGGTGATGGCCCGGAACGCCACCAATGAGCCAAACAGGCTCATCGCGGCTTCGATCGGTGTCGCCACGCCGGCGGATTCCACACAGTACGGGTATCTCTCCGAACATCACCCGTTCGGCGAGACGGACGAAAAGGCGGGAGACTATGCCGAAGATCTTGCCGCCACGATGCTCGCGACAACCCTCGGTGTGGAATTCGACCCCAATCTGGCGTGGGACGAGAGGGAAAAGCAGTTCAAAATGAGCGGTAAAATCGTCAAGACGTATAACATTACACAGTCGGCCGAAGGCGACAAGAACGGCCTCTGGACCACTGTCATCGCGAGCGCCATCCTGCTTCCCTGACCACCGGCCGCCGGGCTGCGGAGAAAGGCCCGGGAGAAAAAACCGTCGAAGGGATCGCGAGCGGGCCGGACCGCCTCCCGATTCTCAATCCGTCCACCCTCAACCCCCTCGACAATTTCCAGTCAAATATTCCCCGATGAATTCCAACGCCCGATGTTCACGCGCGCTCCCCGGCAACGATCGGACGATCATGCCCGCATAATGTACGTCACGACCGGGGACTATTCAATGGGTTAATCACCGGAAAGAGGGTCGATCGCGTCTGCCCGGCCGCAGACAGGGGGCCTGTGGTCAGCTCCGGGGGGCGAGGTATCCTGCGTAGGTGCTCATGACCCTGTCAACGTATCTCACCGTTTCCCTCCAGCCGGTGAAATAGCCGTGGGGAGGGCGCGCATCGCCCCAGACGTGCGAGTGAAGGGTCGAGTATCTCCGCGACAGCAGTGGCAGGACGTGTCGCAGCGCGGACCAGTCGTCGGGATTCTCCCCGAGGTAGACCGCAAGTTCCTGCGCGTCGTAAATCCTGGATGGACCGGCATTATACGCGGCGAGGGCCAGCCGGCGCCTGTCGTCGTCCGGCGCGGAGCTGAACAGGTCGGACAGTTTGGAATAATAATAGATGCCGGCATGCAGATGCTGGGCCGGATGCGTGACATCGGAGAGGTTCAGTTCGGACTCCAGTTCCCTGCCGGTGGCGGGCATGATCTGCAGCATTCCGCGGGCTCCGCGGGGACTGAGCGCCATCCGGTCGAACCGGGATTCATGCTCCATGATCGCAAGGACCAGACGGTAATCCACCGAATAGATGCCTGAAAACTTCCTGACCGCCGAATAATCATCACGGTGCAATTCCACCGGAAGCGCCATCCCGGGGGCCGGACCTCGCGGGAAGGGCTCGGAAGCCACCACCGAATATTCGGCCACCCGCTGAGATGTGAGGGGATAGAGGACCATCCCCAGTGTGAGGACAAGGAGGGGTCTCAATGACGATGTAAAGAATCGATATGTTTTCGGGTAATTCAGGTAATCCGCCTCTTCTTACGTGGGACATGATGATTCATCCGGCGTGGATAACCCCGTAAAAAGCCAAATGAACGAATGGGTATTGGCGAATATAGGAATTTCGGCGGAGACCGACAAGGACCTGGATCACGCCACCGGGCCCGTTGTGACCGGTTGCGGAGTCCCTACTTTGGGGTATTTTGAGGGTCCGGGCCGAACTCCAGGACCTCAAGGCTGACTCTCGCGGTGCCGGTCCCGATCATCCCGACGGCCCTGGCCCCCGCCAGCGAGAGATCGATGATCCTCCCCTCGACGAACGGGCCCCGGTCGTTCACCCGGACGACCACCGAGAGGCCGTTGTCCAGGTTGGTCACCTTCACCACCGAGTTGAACGGCAGAGCCTTGTGGGCGGCCGTCAGCTTGTTCATGTCGAAAATCTCGCCGTTGGATGTCTTGCGGCCGTTGAATTCGTCTGCGTAGTACGACGCGATTCCCTCCTCGCGGGCCGAGTAGCTTCCCCCCGTGACGACGTTGACCCCCTTCGAGGAGGTAAACCGCGGGGAAGAGCCGGTGCAGGCCGACAGGCCCATGGCCGCCCCCACCAGGAGGACCGCTGTGAATCGCCGCGCCATTCAGAGATAGTCCGTCATCTGTTTCCGCCGGAGGTAGTCGACGACCTCCTTGACGTCCTGTGATTCGCCCCGTTTACAGACGAGGATCGCGTTATAGGAGGCGATAATAATAAGATCCTCCACGTCCACCGCCGCCACAATCCAGTCGCCGGAGTGCACGAGCGTGTTTTTCGTGCCGTGGAGGACGGCTTTCCCGGAAACCGAATTGCCGTCGGCGTCCTTTCCCGAAATGCGGTAGACCTCATCCCACGATCCGACGTCGCTCCACCCGAATTCGCCCCGCAGGACGTAGACTTCGTGCGCCTTTTCCATCACTCCGTAATCGATCGAGATGCCCCGGATGATCCTGTACCCCGTTTCGATCGCCTGGGCGATGTGGTCGGTCCCGATCGACGCCTCGATCTTCCCCAGTTCCCCGGAGAGTTCCGGCAGGGAGGCCGCGATTTCGCGCAGGATGGTGTCCACCTTCCAGATGAACATGCCGCTGTTCCAGAGGAAATCGCCGCTCTCCAGGAAGCGCTGGGCCGTCTCCCTGTTGGGTTTTTCGGCGAAGGTTTTCACCCTGAAGATCCCGCGGGATAAATAGGGGTTCGTCGCGCCATCCTCGTCGACGACCTGGATGTACCCGTACCCCGTTTCCGGCCGCGAGGGGTTGATCCCGATCGTGATGAGTTTCCCGGACTCGTAGGCCACCCAGATCGCCAGGCTCAGGATGCGCCGGAATTCGGCCTCGTCGGCGATGAGGTGGTCGGC
>DATEDB010000218.1:0-2108 GCA_035286625.1 Bacteroidota bacterium | reverse complement strand
ATCGCCGGGGAGGAGATCGCCGACGCCGTGGCCGTGGTCAGGCGGCTGAACGCCGACGGGGTGATGGCCACACTCGACGTGCTGGGCGAAGACATCACGCGCCGGGACGAGGCGGAGTCTTCGAAAGTCTTTATCATGGATGTCCTCGACACGATCCTGCGGGAGAAGCTGGATTCCAACGTCTCGGTGAAGCTGACGCAGTTGGGACTCAAGCTCGACCGTGATTTCTGCCTGTCGCTCATGAAGGACATCGCCGGGAAGGCCCGGGACCTCGGCAATTTCATCCGCATCGACATGGAAGATTCGTCGGTGACCGGCGACACCATCACCGTGTACCGGAAATTGCGGGAACACTACCCGAACGTGGGGATCGTCCTCCAGGCGTACCTCCGGCGGACGGCCGCCGACTCCGAAGCGCTCGTCCGCGAGGGACTGGGAAATCTCAGGCTCTGCAAGGGTATTTACATCGAGCCGGAGGAGATCGCGTTCAAGGTGAAAAGTGAAATCAATTTTCACTTTCTGAAAACACTCGAACAGATGATCCGGGACGGGGCCTATGTGGGCATCGCGACGCACGACTCGGAGCTGGTGGAGGGCGCATACCGACTCATATCGCGGTACGGCCTCCGGAAGGACCGGTACGAATTCCAGATGCTCCTCGGGGTCAGGCCGGAGCTGCGATCGGAGATCCTGCGGGCCGGCCACCGCGTCAGGGTGTACGTGCCTTTCGGAAAGCAATGGTACCGGTATTCGATCCGGCGTTTCAAGGAAAATCCGCAGATCGCGGGAAATGTTCTGAAGGCTCTCTTTTCACGTCACCGGTTTAACTAATCCATCCACAACAATACACTATAGAGGGATCGTAATGGCCGAAACGCAGCAATCCTCACCTGCAAAGTTCCAGTCGTTCATTCCGGCATCGCAGATCATCCCGGAGTTTTCGGTCAAGGCCGTCATCCTGGGCGCCCTGGCCGGCATCCTCTTCGGGGCGGCGACGGTGTACCTGGCCCTGAAGGCGGGACTGACCATCTCCGCGTCGATTCCGATCGCGGTCCTCGCGATATCGCTCGGAAGGAAATTTTTCCACACGACCATCCTGGAGAACAACATTATCCAGACGGCCGGATCGGCCGGCGAATCGATCGCCGCGGGTGTGGTGTTCACCATCCCGGGCTTTCTATTTCTGACGATGACGCCGGAAAACAGCGCGACGGATTATTTTTCCTACCTCACAATCCTGACGCTGGCGATGTTCGGGGGGCTGCTGGGTACGCTCATGATGATACCGCTGAGGCGATCGCTGATCGTGAACGAACACGCAAACCTGCCGTACCCCGAGGGGACGGCGTGCGCATCGGTACTGGTGGCGGGGGAAAAGGGGGGGGATTTCGCGAAAACAGCCTACCAGGGGCTCGGGTTCGCGGTGGCCTACGCCATGCTCCAGAAGATTTTTCATGTGATAGCCGAAACGCCGGCGATCGTCACCCGCCAGACCAACAGGTTCTTTCCCTCTGCGACGGTGAACGGGGAAATCACGCCGGAGTACATGGGAGTCGGCTACATCATCGGGCCGAAGATCGCCGGCGTGCTTGTGGCCGGCGGAGTCATGGCCTGGCTGGGGCTGATACCTTTGCTGGCCACGCTCGTCCCGCAGGCTGTGATCGCCGAACAGCTCGTGAAACTGGGGTACCTGAAAGACCTGCTGACGGCGGGAGGGCCGGGGGGATGGGACCCGGCGACGCAGACGTTCGCCAACAGCGCCACCGCCATCTACCGGGCATACGTACGGCAGATCGGCGCGGGCGCCGTCGCGGCGGGCGGTTTCATCACGCTGATGAAAACATTTCCCACCATCATCTCGTCGTTCAGGGAGAGCGTCGCGTCCCTCAGGACCCGAAAGACCGGCGCCACGATCTCCCGCACGGACCACGATCTGTCCTTCATGACGGTCATCATCGGCAGCCTCGGGCTGGTCGCCCTGATGGCATTCCTGCCGCAGGTCCCCGGCGATTCCGTCCTGAACAAACTCCTCATCGGCGTTCTGGTCGTGGTGTTCGGGGTCTTCTTCGTCACCGTGTCGAGCCGTATTGTCGGCATCATCGGATCCA
>DATEDB010000217.1:0-4329 GCA_035286625.1 Bacteroidota bacterium | reverse complement strand
CGCCAGCGCCGGGGCGACCTTCCACGCCGGGATCGCGATGGGAAAATTCCAGGGGGTGATGAGGGCAACCACCCCGACCGGCTGCCGCAACGTGTCGATGTCCACCCCCGGTCTCACCGAAGAAATATGCTCCCCCCAATTCCGTACCGCCTCGCCCGCGAAAAATTTGAAGATCTGCCCGGCGCGGACGACTTCCCCGGTCGCCTCCGGCAGGGTTTTCCCCTCCTCGCGCGCCAGCAGCCGGCCCAGCTCATCTTTCCTGGCAAGTATCTCCGTCCCTATGAAGTCGAGCGCGGTAAACTTCTGCTGGGGTGTGGAGAGCGACCACCCGTCGAGGGCGTTCTTCGCCGCCGCCACTGCACTGCCGACGTCGGCCACCGAAGCCGCCGCATAGGTGTCTATGCAGTCCCCGGTATCCGACGGGTTGATGTTCCGGTAGACTTTATCGGATTCTTTCCACCCGCCGGCGATGTAATTCGGTTTCATCTGTTTATCAGGGGTTGGTATCCGTCACAGCGCGGGCAGTTTCGGCCTGGTGCGGATCGCTTCGGATATGATGGACGAGATGCGTTCCCGCTCTTCACCGGCAAGCGTCAGCCGCGGCGGGCGGACCCATTCAGTCCCCAGGCCCGTCATCGACTCTGCGAGCTTGATATACTGCACGAATTTGACGTCGCTGTCGAGCTGGAGCACGGGCATGAACCAGTTGAAGAGCCTCAGCGCGTCCTCGTATTTTTCGGCGCGGATGAGCCGGTAGATCGCCACCGCTTCGGCCGGAAACGCGCAGACGAGTCCCGCCACCCATCCCACGGCGCCCAGCAGAAAACCTCCGTATGCCAGATCGTCCACCCCCGAAAAAATCGCGTACCGGTCGCCGCAAAGGTTTCGAATATCCGTGACACGGCGGACGTCCCCGGACGATTCTTTAATCGCCACGAATTTCGGCTCGTCGGCCAGTTCGGCGAACATTTCCGGCGTGATGTCCACCCTGTACGCGGGCGGATTGTTGTACACCATGATCGGCAGGACGGACGCCTTCGCCACGGCCCGGTAGTGCGCGATGGTTTCCCGCCGGTCGGCCTGGTACTGTATCCCGGGGAGCGCCATGTACCCGGCAAGCCCCGATGCCCATGTTTTTTCGATGAACCTGCAGGCTCCCGCCGTGGATGTTTCGGCCACGCACGATAACACCGGAACCCGGCCCGCTGCCGTACGAATGGCCGCTTTGATCACATCGTTTTTTTCTTCCGGTGAAAGTGTGGCGTTTTCGCCCAGCGAACCCAGCACCACCAGGCCGTCCACGCCGGCATCGATCTGGACGCCGATGTGGCGTTCGAAGGCCGGGAGATCGAGCGAAAGATCGGTTTTAAACTTTGTTGTGAGTGCGGGAAATATGCCCTGCCAGCTGGCGTTCAAGGACTGCACCGGTTAAATGAAGAACCGGTAAAATATAGGGGTTTTCACTCAGAGATGGAAACCGCGAAGGGTATGGAATGCGACCGAAGGCATAGACAGGGGGGACAGCTTGCAATTTTGGGCGTCGGTTCAGTTCGATGCCTCGCGGCTCCGGTTCTGTTTCAGTTCCTCGAACCAGTTCATGACCACAACGAACCTGTCGATGTCGGTCTGCGAGCCGAACGCGGATATGGTGATGCGCTCCCCGTCCTGTCGAAGCTCACCAGCAGATTTTTCCCAACGGGAAGCGGTCCGCCCTGCGCGTAGACCAGCGTCCCGTTGCGCGATGCCGTCCTTGCGCAACATGATGTTCTCGGGGTCGATGTCCCGGTGGACGATCCCCTTTTCGTGCGCGGCGGCGAGGCCCTCGGCCACCTGGATCCCGATGTTTGTCGCCTGCCGGAGAGTGAGGGAATCCTTCCGCTCCTTGAGCATCTGCCCCTGCACGTACTCCATCACGATGAACATTGGCGGCCAGGTGCGCCGGGAGAAACTTCAGCGCCGCGTCCCGGTCGAGCTTCGTGTCGCGGGCTTTATACACGACGCCCATGCCGCCCTCGCCGAGCTTTTCGAGGATGGTATAATGGGATATGGTCTGACCGATCACCGATAACTCCTCATTGGCCTGCGAATGCGTTTTTTAATTCCGTGAACCACTCCGTCACGAGCGTGACCTCCGATGTGCCGAGTTCCGCGTACGGCAGCGTGACCATGGCGAAGCGTTTTCCGTCGGGGGAAATGCCTGTAAGGGCGGCGCCTTCGGGAGGGAGGTCCAGGACTCTTCTGGGAGCTGAAAAATCGAACGCGGCCCCGGCCCGGATGTCCACGGCCTGGATCGACGTCCCCTGCGCGAAATACAAAATATTTCCGGAGGGATTCCAGATCGGGTTTGTGCCGCCACCCGAGGATATCTGCCATTTCCCGGATTTCGAAGGGTAGGAAACGATGTAGACTTCATACCGTCCGGACTCATTCGATTCGTACGCCAGGTACCGGCTGTCCGGGGAAAAGACGGGGTCCGACTCCACTGCCGGAGTTTCGAGGAAAACGAAACTCGTCCCCCCGCCCCCCAGGTCGAGCATCCAGATGTCCCCGTCCTGAATAAATGAAAGTGTTTTCCCGTCGGCTGACAGTGACCTCGGATACTGGCTCTTCCCGGTGTTGGTCAGCCGCTGCTCCCCTCCCGACCCGTCCCAGGCTTTGCGGTAAATGTTGGAGGCCACCCCTCGCTCGGCGGAGTAAATAATATATTTTCCATCCGAGCCCCATACCGGAGATCCGCTGTTGCCACCACCGAAGGTAAGCCGGGTGAGGCTTTTCCGCCCGATATGGTAGACCCAGATATCATCGTTTGCGGCCTGCACATGCAGGGCAAGCTTTTCGCCGTCGGGCGACAGGGCGGCAACCCAGTAGGCATTCGTCGTGTCCACCAGCGGGGAGGTGTTCCCCTGGAAATCGATCCATTTGATGCGGCTGACGCTGTACGATTCGATCCCCCTCGGAATGTACAGGAGGGTGCCGTTATTGGTAAAGGAGACATTTGCGTCGCCGGAGAACGGGTTCATCCACCCTCCCTTGAAGAGCTTTTTCGGCGGTCCGGTCACCTCCATTCTTTTCAGGTCGAACGGAACCGCGTAGAGATAACTTCCCTTCACATAAATGATATGCCCGGTCGACGCGTATCGCGCATATGACCCGCCACGGATAAGGGTTTTTTTCTTCCCGCTTTTCATGTCGAGTACGGCGATGGCCGCCTCTTCGAAAGTCGTGATGTTGTTGAACTTTATCGTGTAGAGAACGCTTTTGCCGTCGGGCAGCAGGGCAGGGAACCGGTGGCTGATCTCGCCGGCGGATGAATCGAGGGTGGTCACGGGTTCGGGAACCCCCCCGCTCGCGCTGACGCCGTAGATGACGCTGCTGATATGACCGAAGTAGATGTATCCGTCTGTCCCCCACCAGAGCCCGCGTGGCTGTCCGCCCACGTCGCAGACATTCACCGCCGCGCCGCCAAAGACCGAGGCTTTCTTGATCGTGTTGCCAGGACAGAACGCGATCCACTCGCCGTCGGGGGAAAAGTGATGATAGTACACCTGTCCCGCCGGGACGCTTGAGCCGAGCACCGGTTCGAGCGATTCCCGGTCCGACGGGCGCAGATAGAGCTTCCCTTCCAGGCCCGATTGTACCACCAGCGACATGAATTTCCCGTTGGGGGAGATCTCGATCCCCTGCGTACCGATGGGAATCAGAACCTCATCGGAGAACCTGATCGTCACCCGCGTAACCGGCTCCGAGGGAGTGTCCGGGACTCTCCAGGGCTGCCAGAGAAACGCGATGACGGCAAGTCCCGCGATGAAGGCCCCCGCGGACCAGATGAGCCATTCCCTCGAGGGTTTTTCGGTGACACCGCTTCCGGGAGTTATCACGCCGGCGGGCATCGATGCCGATGAAACGCCGGCCGGCGTACCGGGGATTCTGGTTCCGGACTGCGCCGGGAACGTTCGGGACATTCTGGCCTTGCTCGATTCCCTCCGGAAGCGTTTGAGGTCGCGCGAAATTTCCTTTACAGACTGATACCTCTCCTCGGGGTCCTTCTGGAGACACTCGTAGACGATCCGGTCTAGCTCTGGATCGAGCCCCGGGTTAACCGCCGACATCGGCTCGGCCTCGACGTTGACGATTTCGTACATGAGCGCGGTCTCGTGGACCCCCTTGAATGGAAGCCGGCCGGTGAGGAGTTCATACAACATCACCCCCAGAGAAAAAATGTCGGAGCGGTGGTCGGCGTCGAGGCCCTGCACCTGTTCGGGGGACATGTACCCGGCGGTGCCCACCGTGCTTCCGGCTTTCGTGATGCGCGAGATCGTTCCCCTCAGC
>DATEDB010000216.1:0-2135 GCA_035286625.1 Bacteroidota bacterium | reverse complement strand
CGAAGTGTCACCTGGCTCCGGGCTGCGACGGAGTAGGTGATGGATGTCGCCGGATTGAACGGGTTGGGATAATTCTGAATCAATGCGAACTCCGGCACTTCGACCGTGCTTCCGGACATGTCGGTCACCCGGAGCACGGGGCCTTCGGCGAGGATCGTGAGGATGCCGGTGGAGGTGTCGACGACGATCAGGCTGTCTGCGGTTTTCATGTCCAGCAGCGGAGTCCAGGCCGAGTCGCCGAACACGACGGCTCCGGTGTACGAAGACTCGACTTCGGCATGCGACCAGTAGAACCGCATCGGGTAATTACCCCCGAAAAGGATACCGGGTTGAAAATCGATCCGGAAAGAGTCGACCTGTCCCCCGAATCGGAAATCACGAATATCGGTCCACGTCCCCTCGCCGAACGACTCCAGCCCGCCCCGGGGATCGACGAACCGCACATCGTAGAGGCCGAAAATCTGCGGCGGGATTTCGAATTCGCCCTCTGAAAAATCGATAAAGGTGGCCGAGATATCCGCTCCCCAGATGCCGTAACTGGCGCCCGGCCTGGTACCGAAGAAAATTTCGCGCAGCGCGACATCCCCCGAATCGTGCATGGTAATGCCAATCTTGACCCGGAGCGGGCTGCGCCGCAGGCTGAAGTCGCGATCCGCGACGTGCCGGTTATATTCCCTGAAATCCACCGCGATTCCCGCACCGTCCATTGGCACGATCTGCTCCCAGTGCGCCGGCAGACGAATGCTGACGGTGTTCATACCCTTTATCGCGTAGTCGAAGTTGTATTCCCCGGATTCGTCCGTGACCGTCGAATCCGGTCCCGCCCCCGCAAGGTGGACCAGAACGCCCGGCAACCCCGGCTCCCCCGCATCCAGGGATCCGTTTTCGTTCGTATCGTCGAAGACGGTCCCCGAGATCCGGTTCCATCCGAAGTAGAGGCCGAACGGAGGTGGTTCCACCGTGTCCCCGATGCCGAGCATAAAGTCGAGCGTCGTCGGGCCGGGCGACGAGACGAACCATCCCTCCGGGAGGAAGAGTTGGAGCGCGTACGCCCCGGAGTCGAGCCCGGGTGCGGAGAAGGACCCGTCCGGAAGAACCCCGAGCGTGGCGGCAACCAGGCCGCCGAGCGAGAGGTGCCACCCCGCCACCCCCGGCTCCCCGGGGTCTCGTACGCCGTTCCTGCTGCTGTCGTAAAAAACGGTACCCCTCAAGAGATTTCCCGTCGGGGCCCCGAACACCATGTCGCCGGGCGTCACCGGCACTATCCGAAAGCGGGGGAATGTCCACGAGTTCTGGTCTCCGCTCGTCGTGGCGATAAACCCCCGGAGGGTATCGATGGGCCTTCCGACGAACGGAACCTGGTAGCCTGATGCGGGGTCGCGGTGGGATCGCAGGGTGAACCAGCGGGAGAAATCGGCGGTGGAGATCCTCAGGCCTTCGCGGGTCGTCACGTTGAACGTTCCGTTCGAGGCGTTCGCAGTGGAATGGACGGTCAGGTCGGTCAACTCGACGTACCCGCCCTCCAGCGGCTCGCCGGTGGCGTACCGCGGGAGGATGTTCTGCTCCGCATGACGGAAAAAATCTCCGACGGACGCCGGGGACGGAGGCGGTATCGCGCCGGCGGAGTCGATGACGAAAAGCCAATGCGCGTAAACCGAGGTTTCACTGTTCATCGTCGGCGGGTCTTCCGAAATAACCCCGGCGCACACAATGAGGTCTCCCACACGGACGCGCGAGAACGCTTCCACGAGGTCGTTCGAGCCGTAGAACCACCCCGGGGTGACCTTGATCCCTCTCCAGGCTGACCCCGTGGCACCGGTGTCGACCGCGTAGAAGAACTGACCGGCGGAGGCGCCCTCGTAGATGAAGTATGGATCGTAGAGGTCGCCGGGGTCAGAGACGCACCGAAGGATGACGAACACCATATTGTCGAAAAGCGGGGAGGCCTGGAGGAGCCACCGGTCGCGGGCGATTGCGGTCAGAGAATCGGCGAGGATGAGCGAGTCGGCGGGCACCGACTGTACGTCGCGGACGCTGAACAGCGCGTGGGCGACGCTCCCGGTAAAACTCCACGTCTCCGACCAGGGACTTTCAACACCGTCGAAGATCATCCTGACGCGCCAGAAGTGGGGCTT
>DATEDB010000215.1:0-3537 GCA_035286625.1 Bacteroidota bacterium | reverse complement strand
CGGGCAGCTCAAACCCCGCGGACCCGGTTTCGTGGAAATTCAACAGGACAATATAACAATCGAATCTTCCGGATGGGGGGACCCCGCCCGCGGAAATTGTGACCGCCGCGAACGCGGGGTCGTCACCGGGAAAACCGACATCCCTGGATCCGCCCGTTCCCGCCAGTGCCGGGTGCCGGCCGCGAAGGGCGATGAGCTGACGGTAATATCGCATCAGGGCGCGATGGCCGCCGGTGAACCCGTAGTCAAGGTAATTCGTCCCGTTGTCCTTGTTGTAACTGTTGTGATCGAACATCCCGACGTCCGGGTCGGGCGCGGGCGTCGCGGCGATCACCTTGCTCCGGGCGTATTCCTGCCCCTGGTGGAGCATCACAGGACCGGGGGAAGTCAGCAGGACCAGCGCCGCCAGCCTGTTGAGCGCGAGCCGCCGCCCCGCCGGCGCCCCGGGGAGGTCCGTCCCGCTGAACCGGTGGTCCGGGGAGAATTCTCCCGTCGCTATCCGGATGAAATCCCCGAGGGTGTATCCGTCGTGCGACTCGAGGTACGCGACGCCGTGCCGGGGATCGGAAAAAAGCCCGCCCCTTTCTTTCAGCGTGCCGCTCAGGACGCCCGCGATCACGGACCGGTCCGGCAGGCCTCCGCCGAAGATCGCCCCCCGCCCGCGGACAGGGTCGTCGCCCCTGAGCGCGTCGCGGTACCGGTCGTTCCACGAGGACCATCCCAGCTGGTCGAACCACGGGGGATGCTGCCGGCCGCCTCCCCAGGGCTCGGCGATCAGGACGGCCTTCGGGTTGATCGACCTCGCTTTCGCGGTGATGAGCCTGCAGGTGTTTTTGTCGATCATGGCCGCCAGGTCGAACCGGAACCCGTCCACGTGGTATTCCCTCATCCAACAGCTGATGCTGTCCACGATCAGACGGGAGGTCATCGGCCGGCCCGTGTGGAAATCGTTGCCGCACCCGGATTCCTCCAGGAACCCGCCGTCCGGGCCGCAGCGGTAATAATAGTGCTTGTCGATGTACTTGAACGGGTTGAGATCGTACTGCGAGGTGTGGTTGTAAACGACGTCCATGATCACCGCGGTCCCCTTCCGGTGAAGGGTCCTGATGAGTTCCTTTAATTCCGTCACCGCCCCGGCGTCCGTGCCGTTCCAGGCGCCCGGCTCGGCCGTCCCGCCGGATGCATAATAGGTTTCCGGGGCGAAGAAGAATGCGGGCATGTAGCCCCAGTGGTTGCGCTCGTACGGGTTCCAGTCGTTGACCCTGCCGCCGTCGCTGCGGACGGAACCGTCGCGGTAGGGAATTTCCATTGTGCCGAATTTCATCAATGGTAAAAATTCCACGGCGTTCACACCGAGCGACCTGATGTGCGCCAGGCCGCCCCTGCCGGACGGGTCCGCGAGGGCGGAGTATGAACCCGGCCGGGTCGCGCCCGAACTCGGGTGCGAGGTCAGGTCGCGGACGTGACATTCGTATATCACCACGGCGGCCCGGTCGTCGGGCAGCGGGCAGCTGTCGTCCCCCCAGTCGAACGACGTGTCCGCTATAAGCGTCCTGGCGTCCATCCGCCAGGTGTTCCTGGTCGTAACCGCCCTGGAGTACGGGTCCGCGACGATCACCGAGGGATCGAACATCTCGCCGGGACCGCGGGGACCGTCCACCCTGTAGCCGTACCAGCGGCCGTGAAGGCGCCCGGGAAGGTTCGCCTCCCAGACGCCGTGACCCCGGAGGGTCATGGGGGTTTCCTTTCCCGTGCCGGCGTCGAACCGCTCGAAGACCACGAGCGTCACCGAGACGGCGCGCGGTGCGAACACCCGGAACGTCGTGGCGCGTTTCCCCACGACGCACCCGAGCTCATCTTCTGAGCGCATGTCGACCGGAAACTGCGGTATCGGGGTCGGCCGGGTCACAGGAAAGACGCGACGCTTAGTGTGATGTACAGCCGCCGCGGCTCCCTGAAGCGGTAGGTGAGGTCCGCGCGGCCGAGGTCCAGGATCCTGTTGATGCCGATCCCCGCCTCCGCGTACCATCCGCCCGGGCCGGGCTCCCCGCCGCGCCATGCCCGCGCGAGCGCCCCATGGACGATCAGTTCGACGCTGTTTTCATATAGAAACGGCAGGTCCAGAAGCAAAAACGGGAGGTTGCGGAAATTCTGTTCGGCGGTGATCGACACCACGGCATCGCCCGCAATCTCCCTGAGTGCGCCGGCCCGGAGCGTCCCGAAGGGTCCAATGATCCCGGACCGCGCGTCGGCCGACAGTGTCCGTTGCGGCGGGAGTGTCCCGAAACCCTTCCCCGAGAAGATCCTGACCCGCAGCGAGGGCGGGAAGAGCAGGTCCCGCCCGAACGTGGGGATCGACCAGGTGAGCGTCGAAGCCACCCTCGTGTAGTCGAAGGCGCTGTTAAGAATTTCGGGGGAGGAATGCTCGACGGTGAATTCAAGATTGGTGGCGGTGACGATGTCCAGGGGTTCACTCCTGCGGCCGAATCGCGCCGTGATCCCGATCGACCTGCGGTTGCCGGGGACCGCCCGCGGATTGGCCCGGAATGGTGTGTCGCCCCCGGCGAGGCTGTACCCGGCCGCCGCGTCCATGGGGGATTCCCGCTGGCTGATGAAGGTGAGGCGCGCGCTGAACCTCCGGCCCGTCGACGCATCCGCCCAGGCCGACCACCCGAGCGCCCTGTAGTAATCCGGGTAATCGATTTTATTGATCAGGGCACTCACCGAGTTGACGATCGCTCCGTAGTAACCCCCGTCCGGGACCCGCTCCGCGCGGTTGTACCCCGATGCGCCCACTGTGAAGACCCCCGGACCCGCCACATCGACCGACACCGATCCGGTGAACTGTCCCCGCCTGTCGGAAAAACCGTATCCGGCCGCCATGCCGAGCGTGGCGTTCCCCCCGGTGATGCGGAATTCTTTCGATCCCCCCAGGTAGAGACCCTCGACCCGCGTGTACCTGGCGTCGATCATTCCCAGAAGGGACCCCGCACCATTTGTCTCGTCGCCTCCGAGGCTCCCGAGCACTCCCCCGGGCCTGAACTGCTTCTCCAGGGTTTCGGTGGAATCAAGCGTGCGGTAGGCGGAACTCTCCCCGATGGTAAGCGGCACGACCATCTTCGAATTCCAGGTCGTCGAATCGTAGACCCCCGCGAGGGAATCGGTGGTCACCGTCCTCTGGTGAAGCACGCTGTCGGGCACCGGCACGTTCAATGCATAATCGTAAATCGAGGACACCTGGCGGAACCCCACGCGGGGGATTCCCAGACCTGCGAAGCTGACGTTGAAGCCCCCCTCGATCCTGATGTCGGCGGGCATCCAGAAGAGGGAATCATAAAGGGCGAACTGTTGACGGTAGCGCAGCCGGATGTCGCGGAGGAAGGGAAAATTGAACGTCTCGTTCGGAACGAGGTCGACGCCCACGACGGCGAAACTTCTGTCCGCTATCGTGATCGTGCCCCTGAAGAGCGGCTTGAGCTTCGACCTGGGCGTCATCTCGATCTCGTACATTTGGATACCCCCGGACCTCCGGGTCCC
>DATEDB010000214.1:0-6626 GCA_035286625.1 Bacteroidota bacterium | reverse complement strand
GTCGAGGCGCGCGAGGCCTCCGCCGTAGGTTCCGACCCGCAGATCGCCCTGCCGGTCCTCGCACAGCGCATAGATGCGGTTGTCGGGGATGGAGTTCGGGTTTCCAGGGTCGTTCCGGTGGTGTTCAAACGTTCCGGCGGTCCTGTCGTACCGGTCCAGGCCGTCGCTCATCGTCCCAAACCAGAGGGTACCGGAGCGGTCCTCCAGCATCGTCTGGACCTGTGTGCCGGCGAGGCTCTTCGGGTCGTTCGGGTCGTGCCTCCAGACGGAGAACCGTCGCTTCTGCCGGTCCCACCTGTTGAGGCCCTCGCGTGTCCCGATCCAGACGAAGCCCGACCGGTCCACGTACATCGAAAGGATGTTGTTGTCCGCGAGCCCCCGCTTGTTCCCGGGGTCGTGGACGTAATGGGCGAAATTGGTGAGGTCGGGATGGAACCTGTCCACACCGTGGTCTCCCACCCCGACCCAGATCACACCAGACATGTCCTGGGCGAGGGAGAGCACGCGGTCCCCCGCGAGGCTTCTCGGGTTGGCCTCGTCGTGACGGATCCGGATGAAACCTTCCGTGTGTGGATCGTATTTGTTCAATCCGCCGAAGTAGGTCCCGGCCCAGAGCGTCCCGTCGCGGTCCACCAGCAGCGGCCAGACGAAGTTGTCGCTCAGGCTCCCCGGGTCGTCGGGTTTATTCAGGAAGTGCGTGAACTTTCCCGTCGTTTCGTCGAACCTGTCCAGGCCTCCCCTCGTGGCCACCCAGACGTCCCCGGAACGGTCCCCGGCCACCGAATACACCCTGTCGTCAACGAGGCTGCCCGGGTCGGCCGGATCGTGCGTGAACGACGTGACTTTCCCCGTCCGGGTGTCGAGGCGGGTGAGGCCGCCGCCCCTGGAGCCGATGCCCGACCACTTCACCCCGGCCGGATCGGTGTACGACGGGTATGCCGAACCGGTGGGGGCCCCGGAGAGGTCGACGCTGTCCCGTGGCACCCGGGCGAAGGTTTCGGTGACCCTGTCGAAACGGTTCAGGATCGAGGGAGTGTTGCGGGTGCTCACCCAGAGCGTGCCGGAGGAGTCTTCGGCGACGGAGAGAATGAAGTTGTCGCTGATACTGAGGGAGTCGTCGGGATTGTTTTTATAGACCATGAAATCGTACCCGTCGAACCTGTTCAGGCCGTCCTGCGTGCCGAACCACATGAACCCGCGGCTGTCCTGGAATATGCAATTGGCGACGCCCTGGGAGAGACCGTCCCCGACAGTGAGATGATCGAAGGGGAACGCCTGCTGGGCCCGGGCCGTCCAGGGGCAGAGCAGGACGGCGACCGCCAGGGCGGCGGCGAGAAGATCCGTCCGGAACCTCGCGGCGCGCGACATACGGACAGGCAACCTCCATATCCGGCTGGTGTGTGTTCCGGTCATCGGGCGCGCGGGAGTTTTTCGGGCTTCACAGGTTCGCATCGATGGGATATAAATACAACAGGCTGCCACGGGTACGCCCGTGACAGCCTGCAAGGTAAGAACTTTTATCTTTTCTTGCGAATTCTACTTCAGGAGCATCATTTTCCGGACCTGCTGGAAGGCCCCGGCGTTGATCCGGTAGAAGTACACCCCGCTGCTGACCTGATTTCCATTGAAATTTCTTCCGTTCCACGAGATTTCGTGGTATCCGACCGGCATCCCGCCGTCGGCCAGCCTGGCCACCTCTCGCCTTCGGGCTCATCACCACGGCGCAGGTGAGGCCGCTTGGGGCGTCCGTCGCAGAGATGTAGAACACGATATCGGAAGGAGCCAACGCTGACGTTGTGGCCGGACCCAGATACGTGTTATTGTCTTCCGACATGCCGTCCAGGATCCGCACGTCGGTCTTCGCGCTCCCCTTGACCGAGAGCGACGATCCGCTTTTCATGTTCAGGCTCCGACAGTATTGAAACGGCGAACCTGTGCATTAAGAACCCCCTTACATGAGAGATGGTGGGGAAAATTATACGATCGCCCGGCCCGTTTGCCGGGTCGTCGGATGACGCCGTCCGGAAGTGGAACCGGATCTCAGTTTTCCCCGCGGGAGGATTTTTGAATCCTGACCGTGTTTTTTACCTGTCCGGTGAAATCCTCGAGGCTTCCGATGTTCGGGATGATCTTCGAGCCCGCTTTTACGCCGTCTGTGATAAGAAATTTTCCGTGCTCTCCGGCGGTGACTCTCATAATCCCCTTGCTGTCTTTCTTCGCGAAGAGGACCACCTCTTCCTTCTCTTTGAACCGGACCGAATGGCTGTACCATTCACCGATGTCCGCCACTTCTCCGCCCGGGACGACCACCGAGAGAGAGCCCCCGGGGAGATCCCCCTTGATGGCTTCGGCGACACTGAAGGTCACGAGCGTCTGGATCCTGGAGCTGTCTTCGGTCCATTCCGATTTCAGGGCGTCCACCTTCCCCACGACGATCACGTCGCTCTCGCGAATCAGCTGATCGGTCTGGATTGTTTTCGCCTGGCCATGGAGGAGCAGTGGGAGGAAGAGTGCGGGCGTGCCGGAAAGGACCAACGCACGGACAAAACGCGTGAGATGATTCATCGTGGGAGACTCCTGAATGAATGCGATTGAGAGAACGACTGCAATGTCACTTCCCGGTCATGATTCGGAAAAAATTACCGCCCGGGCGGTCCGGAAATCCGCTCTGGGAGGATCTTGCTGTCCACAGGAAGTGAAATAAATTTCACCATTAAAAATAATAAATGCAACCACCGGCACTCGGGTGGGATCCGGCTCATCATTTTCATTGCAGTGGGAATAATAACATGATGGTCGTTTTGACGCCAATGCATGGAAATCAGCATGATCCCAGATACAGGACTCCCCATTTTTCCCGCTTTTGAAGTTTAAAACACCCCCAGGATTATGAATGTTTAGAGGGAAAGTTACTTTTTCGGGCCGGGGCGGAGGCGGGCGGGACGAGAAGAAAAGGACCGGAAAACCGGAGGAACACTGGAATAATATCGAGAATTGTGATATCTTATGCCATCACGTATCCCATTCTTTAAACATCCCGCGAAAATTCACTAAAGGACCATACCATGAAAATCTCTGCCCTGACCGCGGCCATCGCCGCGGTTACAATCGTCACGCTCACAGGATGCGGCGGCGGCGCGCAATTCGGAAAAGAGCTCACCATTACAGAACCGACCTCCATCGCGGCCATCACCGCAAAGCCGGCGGAGTTCAACGGCAAAAGGGTTCTCGTCGAAGGAAGGATCACCGACGTGTGCGAAATGATGGGTTGCTGGATCATGATCCAGGAGCCCGGCGGCGCTGAGGCCCTCAGGTTCAAGGTGGAGGACGGCGTCATCACCTTCCCGATGAGCGTCAGGGGAAAGGTCGCCCGGGCGGAGGGAATCGTCTCCGTGAAGGAATTATCGGCTGATGAACAGATCGCCGAAGGTGAGCACCACGCCGATGAAACCGGAACGACCTTCGACCCCTCGACCGTGAGCGGTCCGAAGGTGAGGATTCAGCTCAACGGCGAAGGGGCGATCGTCGATTAAGTTCTGACCGCGGGCGCCGTGCCGGGGGCCCGCAAGCGGGAATAGTCGCGGGGGGTGTTGATGTTGGACATCCTCACACGGTCGGCCAGTTCCACGATGGCGACATTGAGCTCGTCGAGGCAACCCCGGACCGAATATCTGCCCTCATCGAGCCGGCGTTCCATGACCGGCAGGGTGGTTTTACTGTAGACGGCAAACAGGGGCTGGAGGCGGCCCGCACATCTTCCGATGACGACGTCGGCTCCCGGGTCGGCCGCGAGGATGCGTGCGCACTCTTCGGCCGAAACCAGCGGAAAATCACAGGCCACGACCAGCGCCCGGGCGGTGGTGATGCCGAGGAGGGCCGCGTGGATCCCGCCGAGAGGTCCGCAGTTCCTGCGGACGTCCGGTATGACGGGAATACCGGTATCCTCATATTTTCCCGGTTCCCCCGCGCTGATCACCACCCCGTCCACGACCCGCCCCAGCGTCCGGGCGAGAGTTTCAATGAACGTCGTCCCGCCGAGCCTCAGCAGGGCCTTGTCGCTTCCCATCCGCGCGCTTTTCCCGCCCGCCAGTATCACGCCGGTAACCCCGGGATCGCTGACCCCTCTGACGGATTGTGGTAGGATCGCCGACACGGTCATTCAGTGTCCAGGATGTCATCGATCCAGCTGAGCGCCGCCATCATCGACGGCAGACCGATCGTCGGCAGGGCGAGGAGCGCGACCTGCTTCAATTCCTCCGGTGTGAGCCCGACGTCGAGCGCTTTGCGAACGTGCGCGTGCACGGCTCCCTCGAGGCGGGCGCCCGTCGAGATGGCAAGTTTCACGAGCGCGCGGGTTTTTTCATCCAGCGGGCCGGCCTCGTGTACGGCGGTGCCCAGCCGTTCGTACGCGTCGGCGACCTTCTTATATTCTTTCTGAAAGCGCTGGAATCGTTTCGGTGGTTTCGCCATGACAATCTCCTCTGAGTGGACCAACGTACAGATTACTAAAATGTCACCGCAGTTGCAAGGTATCCCCAGAGGCCCGCGTCGGAGCCCGCGAACCGCGCGCGCATGACCTCCCCGGGCAGGAAGGCGCAGAACCCCGCCTCGAAACTCACCGCGGGAGAATACCGGAATGTGCCGGTGATGTCGATCTCGTGGCCCAGGTCGTCTCCGCCGCCCCCCTTTTCGGCGAGGTTGAACCGGTGATACCAGATCGACGCCCCGGCCCTGTCGGAGAAATTCAGCATCACCTTTCCCAGGATATCACGGAGTCCGAGGTTTCCCGTCTGCGCCGGGATATTGATGAAATAATCCATGAAGCCGTGGAATTTGTGCCCCGTCGCGTAGAGAGGTTCGAAGGATCTGTAGTCCGTCTCCCCGGGGGCCGTTCCGCTCAGGAATTCGTACCCCGCCGCCACCTGGCTCAGCGTTGAACCGGGCGGCGAATACCCGACCAGGCCGGTGATCATGTACGCGGCGATGTCCGACGTCCCCCGGTCGCCTCCCTGGTAGGCACACTCTGCCTCATAGAGAAATTCCCCCATCGGGCCTTTTGCATATCCGCCCGCCGTGATTCGCCTGAAATCCTGGAACCCCCCCGCCGACGTCTGCGTGCGGTTTCCCTGGAAGAAGAGATAGACGTCCTCCCGATGGCCGCCGGAGGTCTTCCACTGCGTGTATAGTCCAAAAAAATTCTGTCCGTTATCGACGGCGGCCGCAGTGGCGGCGGGCGTCGCCACGGGAGCGTATGTGTGGACCCCGGCGGTTTTCATCCCGAACAGGTCGACCGTGACGTCGCCGGATGCAAAATTGAGCAGTCCCCCGTCGAACACCCTCCCCACGTTGTTCCAGCCCACGGGCCCCACCATCCGTTCGCCGGCGTAGCCGAGTTCCTGCCGGCCAACCCTGAAGGTGATTTCATCTGAGAGAAATTTTCCGATTTCGACATATCCCTGGTGAAGGTCCAGGTTTTTCGAATCGGAAATCGTGTTGAACGTCCCCGCGGCATCGGTCTCCGAACCGAACACCCTGGAGTCCCTCGCCATGATGAACACCCGCACTTTCTCCGACGGACGGGCTTCCAGGCCGAACCGCGTCCTGAGGAGCGTATAGGAGTTCGGGGGCGTCGAAAGATTGAAATCCCTTGAGTCGACCTCGCCCCTCACACGGAGATCCCCGAGGAATTTCATCGATGGGGTGAAATCCTGGCCGTGCAGGACACCCGGCAGGAGACTCACCAGAAGGGGAAGTATCACAGGTGTTCGCATGGTGATTCCTTTCGAGAAAACTTTGCGGTGTTCACCGGGGAAGGGTTTAATGCTGGCGCAGGCTTTCAGCCAGCAGTGGATCCCCCGTCGGAACGACGCTGTGCCTGGAGAGCGTCCTGAAGACCAGCAGGAAAAAGAGTGAGAGCGCCGCCGACAGCGGCGCGAACTCCCAGATGGTGAATACCGGGGCTTCGGGCATGAACGGCGGGAGGATCATCCAGAACAGGTCGATCCAGTGTCCTGCGAGGAGGAGGATGCAGACCTTGAGCAGGAGCCCCTCGTTTCGTTTTGTCCAGCGCGGCAGGAGAACGACGAACGGGATGAACCAATTGAACAAGACGTTGACCACCGTGAAGATCACCCAGCTCCCTTCCTGCCGTTTGACCAGGTAGACCACTTCTTCGGGGATGTTCGCGTACCAGATCAGTAGGTACTGGCTGAACCAGATGTACATCCAGAATGTGCTGAAGGCGAAAAGGAGTTTCCCGAGGTTCAGCAGATGGGCTTCGGAGATGACGCTCCGGGGTCCGCCGGACCGTTTCAGGACGATCACGAAGATCGTCGTCACGGCCAGCCCGCTCACGAAGACGCCGCTGAAATTATAGATGCCGAAGATGGTGCTGTACCACTCGGGTTCGAGCGTCATGATCCAGTCCATGCTGGCCAGCGTGAAGGTGAATGCGAACAGGGCGATGTAGGCCGCCGAGAAACGTGTGTTTTTTGCCGTGAGGGCGGTTCCTCCTTCGCCGTCCTGTCTGCGCGAGGTGACGATCATCTTCCGCAGGAGCAACCCCCAGACCGCGAGATAGGCGACGGTCCTGACCGCGAAAAAGGGGATGTTCAGCCATCCCGATT
>DATEDB010000213.1:0-4540 GCA_035286625.1 Bacteroidota bacterium | reverse complement strand
CCATCCGGACGCGGCCGGGATCGACACGGCGGGCCCGCACCGCGCGTTCCGTCACCGCCGCATGCATCTTGATGCTCCTGTGTATTCGGTGTCCCCTCAGGGCGCAACCGGGCGACAACCTCATCATCCTCAACCACGCCGACAGCCTCATCGGCATGGTCATCGGGGGGGAGGAGGCAAGGCAGCTGGTGGGGAACGTCCAGTTCACGCAGGGAAGCGTCGTGCTCAACTGCTCGAAGGCCATTCAATATCTCAAAAGCAACAAGGTCTATTTCGAAGGGATGGTCCAGGTCAGGGACGACAGCATCCGGATGGTCGGCCAAAGGGCGGTCTACTTCCCCGCCACCCGGACCGTGGAGGCGTTCGACCGGGTCCTCCTCGCCGACAGGACGACCACCCTCCAGGCGAGATACGGCACCTACTCCGCGGCCGACCGGCGGGCGTACTTCAGGGACAACGTGGTTGTCGCGGACACGTCCATGCTCCTCACCGCATGGGAGGCGTTCTACGACAGGGACGCCCAGGTCCTCACCGCCGACGGCGGCGTGCGCATCGAAGACGAGGCGCGGGGGATCGTCACCTTCTCGGACCGCTTCGAGAATGACAGGGCGAAAAAATACAGCAGGTGGACCGGACATCCCCGGATCGCGCAGTCGACGAGGGGCGGTGGGGCGGCGCCGGCGGAAACCCTCTACGTGTCGGGCACGACCATCGAGAGTTACCAGGACACCCTCAGCCGGCTGGTGGTGAGCGACAGCGTCAGGATTTTCAGGGACGGGCTCGCCGGCACAGCGGGCCTCGTGGTGTTCCATCCCGACGGCGACAGTATCTCGATGTACAGGTCCCCCTACCTCTGGTACGACTCGGGCGGGGAGGGCGAACACCAGATTTCGGGCGACTCGGTGTCGATGACCCTCCGCGATAATTACCCGGACCGCGTCCGGGTCATGGGCGGCGCGGTGGCCGCGAGCGAGACCTCCCCCGCGATGCCGGCCCGCCACAACCAGCTGGCCGGCCAGGAAATAATTCTGTATTTTGACAGCACAAGAATCCGGCAGATCGACGTCATGCGCACCGCCACGAGCCTGTATTATCTTTTTGAAAACGGTCATCCGAACGGGCTGAACACATCATCCGGACGATCGTTGCGTATCCTCTTCTCCGGGGGCAGGCCGATCTCGATCAACCTCGCCGAAAGCGTAGAAGGCCGGTACATCCCGGAGCGTCTCCTCGCCGGGAACGAGCGGGAGTATGACATCCCGGGCTTCCGCTGGAGAACGGACCGGCCCGAGCGGGCCCGGTGAAAACGCGGATACGATGATCGTGAAGAAACCATGAACGAATCGGTGAACAGCCCGCAGACACAGGCGAACCAACCCGGGCCGCCGCCGGGGGACGTCCTGCGCGCGTCGGGGCTTTCGAAGCGGTACAAAAAACGCCTGGTGGTGGATGCGGTCAGCATCGACGTGAAGCGGGGGGAGGTCGTGGGGCTTCTGGGCCCGAACGGCGCGGGGAAGACCACCACGTTTTATATGATCGTGGGGATCATCAGGCCCGAGTCCGGCAACGTGTTCTTAAATTCCACCGAGATCACCCGCACCCCCATGTACAGGCGGGCCAGGATGGGCATCGGGTACCTGCCCCAGGAGTCGTCCATCTTCCGGAAGATGACTGTCCGCGACAACCTCCTGGCCATCCTCGAGCTGACCGGGAAGTCGAAAAAAGAAAGGGATGAGAGATGCGACAGACTGCTCGAGGATTTCGGGATATCGCACATCGCGGGGAGCAGGGGATATATGCTTTCCGGGGGTGAGAGGCGCAGGACCGAGATCGCCAGGGCGCTGGCGACCGAGCCCCGTTTCATCCTGCTCGACGAGCCCTTCGCCGGGATCGACCCGATCGCCGTGGAAGAAATCATGCGGATCGTGCGCGATCTCAGGATGAGGGGGATCGGGGTGCTGGTGACCGACCACAACGTCCATGAGACGCTTTCGATCACCGACAGGTCCTATCTCCTTTTCGAAGGGAAGATCCTCAAGGCGGGGAGCGCCGAATCGCTGGCCTCCGACCCCGAGGCGCGCCGCCTGTATCTCGGCGAAAAATTCCGGCTCGACAGGTACGACTGACCCCGCGGAGGTGGTCCCGGCTACCGATCCGGTTCTGTCGTCCCCACACCGTTTCAATGTATTTGAACCCGGGGGGGTCAGTCGGAATATCCGGTTTCGGCCCGGAATCGAGTGACCCGGGGCACACCCCGTGCCGGGGACAACATCCCGGCCCGGTGAAAACATGTACATTGCCTCCGCAGTCCGTGACCTCCGCGGGCTGCGTGTGGATTAGTGGAAGCCCGTCACGCCAGTGCCGGGCTTTTTTAATGTCCAGCCCATCTTTTTCCGCAGGTTCGTGATATGCCCCTCGTGATGGCGGCCGTGCCATGAATAGAGCGCCAGCAGCATGTTGAGGTCCATGATTCCATTCTCCGGATGACGGAGCCTTCGGTTGAAATCCTGCGCGGAGAGGGAATTTAAAAAAATCACCCACCGTTCGTGCAGCGATTCGAGAAGCTTCAGAGACGTTTCGACCGGGGCGGTGCGCGCGTCCGGAACCTCGGCCCAGAGTTTCTCTTCGTAGGGCTTGATCGTGGGTTCGTTTTCGGTGACGGCCAGCTTAAAGCGCACGTAGGCATTCAGATGACTGTCGGCGAGGTGATGGACCACCTGCCGGACGGTCCATCCCCCTTCGCGGTAGGGGGTGTTTAATTTCGCATCGTCCAGCCCGGCGACCGCCTGGCGGATACGCTTCGGCGTCAGCGTGATATTACGGAGATGCTCGATCCGTTCCTCCTCGGTGAGTAAGGCGGGGGCGAGAAACTTTCCGATGGGGTAGCGGACGTCTTCCATGATGATCCCGGGCACGATTGTGAGTGTGATGGTGCGCGTTTATCCCGGACGGTGTGACGGTACCGGTGGGACAAATGTATCAAGTCGGGGGGAGAGATGCAACGGGAGGAGTGGCTGTCGTCACCAGGTCGGGATCATCCTGAATGTGTCGTTTTAGCACTCCCGACCGGGTACTATTGACCGGGTTATTTCATCAGGAGGATTTTTCCCGATGCGGTAAAACTGCCTGCCGTCAGCCTGACAAGATAAACGCCCGACGGGGCGGGAATACCCGGATCGTCCCGCCCGTCCCATTCCACGCTGTACCGGCCGGGCTCCCGGAATTCATCGACAAGGGTCCTGACGGAACGTCCGAGGACGTCGAATATTTGAATAACGACGCGGCCGGGTCTTTCAACCGTAAAGGGAAGGATTGTGGCGGGGTTGAAGGGGTTCGGAAAATTCCGGCCCAGGGCATATTCCGATGGGACGCCGGATGGCTGATCGATCCGGATCGCCAGAAGGCCGGATGGAAGGGCCTCGATGACGGCCGAACCGGTGCCCACCATCGGCTGGCCGGGCGATCCTGCAGTTTCATCGCCGCCGGGGAGGAGCCGGATTGCCCCGCCGGGGGGGTGGCTGACGTCCCAATCTACGACCAGCGGGTAGGTGGCGCCGTGCACGGCGATCGGGATTGTCCGCGCCGGCGGCACGCCTTCAACCGCGTCGATCCGTTCGAGCATCCGGCCCGAGACGAACCGAACGTCGAACACCCCGCCGGGGGGTGGGGGAGGCAGTTCGAACATCTCTGCTTCGGCAGGGTTGCCGCGGGCATCGCCCGCGACCGCAAGGTAGAGCGTCTGCGACCTGCCTGCCGCATCCCGGAAGGTGATCCGGTTTGCCCGTTCGATGACCCCGGACACAACCGTGGCGGGATGAGGGGCCGCTCCGGCAGGAGTCGCCCCAGGAAGATCCTCACAGCACATCGTCAACGTTCCGGCGCCGCTCATCTTCACCCAGTAGCCCTCGCCGGGGTAGAGGTGCGACGCGGCATAGTATCCACCTGACCCATATCCGAAAAATAACGAGGTTACTGTCGTCGCGCCGCTGACGACCACGCTCGCCGTCGGGACGATGCACGACGGCCCGGCGACGATGTTCCACTTGTCCATGACAGGGACCTCGACGCAGAAGAGAAACGTGGAGGGTGACCGGCCGATACGGCCATCCCCGAAGGATTTCAGCCAGAAACCGGTCCCCGGGGTGAGCGAATCGTTCAGGCGGATGAAACCCTCGCCGGTTCTATACCGCCATATGCTGCCCGCGTACTCGGGGAAGAGTGCCGCCACCGAATAATCGCCGTCGAGAGGGGCCGACGACACCGACGCCAGGTTCCATTTGTCCTCCGCGACAAACCCCACCGTGGGAACCATCCTGATGCATTGGCCGCCGAACGGCCTCGTCTCCAGGGGATAGCCGTCCCTGCTCAGAATTTCATATCCCGGTATCCGTCCCGAGATTCCGTTGGAATCGGCCTGCATCCCGACAAGCACAGTCGTGACAGGTGATTTCCACCCGGGGGTATAATCGCGGATCCCCGTCCTGTCGTACTCGAACTCCACCGTGCCGGTGCAGCGGTTGAGGACGACCCGGAATGTCGT
>DATEDB010000212.1:0-4397 GCA_035286625.1 Bacteroidota bacterium | reverse complement strand
TGCGCCCCCGTTCTATCCCTGGACAGAGACCTACCAGATCATATCCTGGATCGAATAACCCGCTCCGCGGGGAAGGGCGACGGGGAGTGGGTCGGGGGGCTTGAAAGGCCGTCCCGGACTTTTCCTACTGACCTTCGGGCGGCCCTGTCCGGTCGGCGGCCTGAGTCCCCTGCCGCCATTCGCTCCCGGGCAGGAGTTTGCGCCTCCGGAGAAGCATCCCGAGTCCAAAAAGAACAAGCGCGGCCGGCCACCAGGTTTTGATCGCCTGTCGCACTTCCCACCCGTACCAGTACCCGTACTCGGACAACGTGAGCGAGGCGCCGATGGAGAGCAGCAGCAGCCCGGGTATCAGGTAGTACCAGTCCCCAGGGTTATTGACGAAGAGCATCACCGCCGTGATCCCGAAAATCAGGAACGTCGCCGGAAGGATCATGGCGATCGGCAGATAAAAAACGTCCAGTGTCCTGAGGAAGAAGAAGATGCCGTAGAGAAACAGGAGCGTCCCCCAGATGATCTTCCACTTCAGCCTGTCCGCCAGTCCCCTTCCCGCCATGAACAGGCCGAACAGAGCCAGGACCGGCCAGACCAGCTCCCCGGCGCGCATATCGATCAGGTGGAATTTCTTCATCAGGATGATCATCCCGAAGACGATCAGGAACAGGCCGAGCAGCGAGACCCGGCTGGCGGTGCGGGACATTGTTCCTCCGTTCACGGTTGGATTGAAAGTTTTTCCTCCGGCATGAGGATGCCCAGGGCGATGTACACCAGCAGGGCCCAGCCGAAAGATGCGAAGACCAGTACCACGAACGCCAGCCGGACGATTGTCGCGTCGATGGAAAAATAATCGCTCAGGCCGCCGCAGACGCCGAAGAGCTTCCTGTTCCTGATGGATCTGCGTAATTCGCGTACCGGCCCACGTCCCATCTGTTCGCCCTCTTTCGTATCGTGCGTGTCATGATGATCGCCGGATCCGGCAGTCCCGGAGCCCGGCCACCCGCCCGGTTTTTTCCAGATGTTCAACAGGATGAAGGCCCCGGCCGCGATCATCAGGACCGGAAGGACCACCGACCAGGAAAATGACCACCATGGCAGTCCGCTGAGCCAGCCGAGGTTGATCAGCAGGATGGTCGCCCCGACAAGGATCAGGACGATGGCCCAGAACCTTGCGCCGTTCCCGTTGGCCGGCTGCGCGTCCGGGCTCGTGTAAAATTCGGGGTTCGTCGGCATGATGATCATGGCTGTGATATACACCAGCAGGCCGGTCCCGCCCATCATGCCGAGGAGGACGAACAGTATCCTGATGATGGTCACATCCACGCCGAAATACTCGGCGATCCCGCCGCACACACCGTCGATCATCCGGTTGCGCCTCGATTTATAGAGCCTTTTCGGGCCGTTCGTCTCGGTAGTCATCTGTTGTGATCAGCGCCTGTTGCCATCTTGTCCGGTATACGCAGGGGCGCCGGTTGATGTTTCATCCGCACCCCCCCGTACAATGAAGAGGGCCGGGGGGTTTTCACCTCCCGGCCCGGTACGACCCGTTGCACAATAAGACCCGCCCCAATCGTAAAAACGGGCCCTCAGACTTCCATGATTTCCTTCTCCTTGATTTCGACGTGTTTGTCGATGTCCGAGATGTGCCTGTCGGTCATTTTCTGGACCTCCGCCTCGCCCCGCTTGCGCTCGTCCTCTGAAAAATGTTCGGCCTTCTCGGATTTTTTCAGATGCTCGATCCCGTCGCGCCTCACGTTCCTGACCGCCACTTTCCCCTCTTCGGCGAATTTCTTGATGAGCTTCACCATCTCCTTCCTCCGCTCCTCGGTGAGCGGCGGGATGGGGACGCGGATGACGGCCCCGTCGCTCACCGGGTTGAGCCCGAGGTTCGACGACTGGATCGCCTTGTCGATCGGACCGATCATGCCCTTGTCCCAGGGCTGGATCGTAATGGTGTGGATGTCGGCAACGCTCAGGCTGGCCACCTGCTGCAACGACATCAGAGATCCGTAGGCGTCCACCCTGACGCCGTCGAGCAGCGCGGTGGTGGCCTTGCCGGTCCGGATCTTGACGAACTCGTGGCGGACCACCTCCACGGCCTTGTTCATTCTATCTTCGGTTTGCTTCAGGATGTCTTTCACCATGTGAGGCCTCGCGTTGGTTGAACATTCCGTTCAGGATACGACCGTGCCGATCTTCTCCCCCATGACCAGGCGTTTGAGGTTGCCCGGCCTGTTCACGTCGAAAACGACGAGGGGCATCCTGTTCTCCTTGCAGAGGGTGATGGCCGTCAGGTCCATGACCTTGAGGCCCTTGCGCAGAACGTCGCCGTAGGAGATTTTCCGGAACCGCGTCGCCCGGGGGTTTTTCTCCGGGTCCGAGGTGTACACCCCGTCCACCCGGGTGCCCTTTATCAGCACATCCGCCCCGATTTCCACCGCCCTCAGCACTGCGGCGGTGTCGGTGGTGAAATAGGGGTTGCCCGTTCCGGCGCCGAAGATCACCACGCGGGCTTTTTCGAGGTGGCGGATGGCGCGGCGGAGAATGAAGGGTTCGGCGATTTCGTCCATCGATATCGAGCTCTGGAGGCGGGTGAAGATGCCGCGGTGTTCGAGCGCCCCCTGGAGGGCGAGCCCGTTGATGATGGTCGCCAGCATTCCCATCTGATCGCCGACCACCTTTTCCACGCCGTCCGAAGAATTTTCCACCCCCCGGTAGATGTTACCTCCCCCGATGACGATACCGACCTGCACGCCCTGAGTGTGGATCGCGGCGATTTCGCCGGCATAAGTGCCGATCACCTCAGCGTCGATCCCGAACTCACGGCGGCCCAGGAGGGCTTCGCCGCTCAGTTTCAACAGGATGCGTTTGTATTTGGGTTTTTTCTTCATCCGGTGAAAAAAAATGTCCCGTCCGGGGGCGGGATTTTCTTCGACCTAACCGGTCTCCCCGAGATGGAATCTCTTGAAGCGCCGGATGGTGACCTTTTCGCCCGTCCTGGCGCTGATCTCCACGACGAGATCCCTGATGGTCTTGCCGGAGTCCTTGATGAACGTCTGTTCCAGGAGACAGACGTCCTGGTAATACTTTTCGAGCTTCCCTGCGGCGATCCGCTCGACGATGTTCTCGGGTTTCTTCTCGTTGCGACCCTGCGTCCGGTAGATTTCCATCTCGCGGCCGATGACATCCTGCGGAACGTCCTCCCGCCGCACGTAGAGAGGGTTCATCGCGGCGATCTGCATCGCGATATCCCGCGAGAGGCCCCTGAAGTCGTCTGTCTTGGCCACGAAATCGGTCTCGCAGTTCACTTCCACGATCGAACCGATCCTGCCCCCGGCGTGGATATAGGCTTCGACAACCCCCTGGTTGGTGGTCCGGTCGGCGCGTTTTTCCGCCGACGCGGCCCCTTTTTTTCTCAGGACGTCTATGGCTTTTTCGATGTCACCACCGGCCTCCTTCAGCGCTTTCTTGCAGTCCATCATCCCCGCTCCGGTGCGGTCGCGAAGGAGCTTCACCTGATCGGATGATATTTCAGTTGTCGTCGTACCCATGTCTTCTTCCTGGTCTTCAACGGTTACCGTTACTGTTTTTCAGCGTGCCCCTCGGCGGCGCGGGTCATCTCCGCCATTTCGGCGCTTTCGGCCTTGCGCTGCATTCCCTCGATCACGGCCTCGCTGATGTAATGGGTGATCGTCTGGATGGATTTAATCGCGTCGTCGTTGGCCGGAATGGGATACCCGATGACCCTGGGGTCGCAGTTCGTGTCGACGATGGCGAACACGGGAATGCCGAGACGGGTCGCCTCCTTCACCGCGATGTCCTCCTTTTTCATGTCCACCACGAACAGGGCGCCCGGGAGACGGGTCATCTCCACCACGCCGGAGAGGACGCTCGCCAGCTTTTCCTTCTCCCGGTCGAGCACCAGGGTTTCCTTCTTGGTCAGCTTGTCGTAGGTCCCGTCGCTCTCCATCTTCTCGATGTTGGTGAGGCGCTTGACGCTTTTGCGGATGGTGGAGAAGTTGGTGAGCATCCCGCCGAGCCAGCGTTCCGAAACGTAAAACTGCTGGCAGCGCCGGGCCTCCTCCTCGATGATCGTCTTGGCCTGTTTCTTGGTCCCAACGAATAAAATCCGTTTGCCCTCGGAGGCCAGCCCGGAGATCGCATTGCAGGCATATTCGAGAAGTTCCTGGGTTTTCTTCAGATCGATGATGTGGATCCCGTTGCGTTCCATGAAAATGAACGGCTTCATCCGGGGGTTCCAGCGGCGCGTCAGATGTCCGAAGTGGGCTCCGGCATTGAGCAGGTCGGCTAGTTCGACTCGTGGCATGCGGGTGTTTCTCCTATGTGTGTTATGTCCTCTACTCCCGTCATCTCCCGTCCGGGATTCCCCGCGCCCGTATGGC
>DATEDB010000211.1:0-7932 GCA_035286625.1 Bacteroidota bacterium | reverse complement strand
CGTGCGGGTCGGCGAACTCCTTTCCGTGCTTTCGGCCGCTACCGATCCGTCGCGGAGGGCGGGCCTGATGGCGGAGATCTCTGAGATCATGCTGACGGCCGGCGGGGGGCTGAAGAAGAAGTTCGCGGGTCAGGCTCTCCGGGTGATGGAGGGGACCGAATCCGCCCTCATCCTTGGTGCGTTCCACCGGGATTTCGGCGGGGCCCTCGGGGCGGTGGCCTCCGAATCAGCCGATTCCTCCGACGACGGTCCGCATGCGCGCTGCGTCTCCTCCGTTCTCCGGGTGTTCGTCCGGGCCCAGGAGGGCTATGACCGCAGGAAGGAGGAGCTCGGGATGCTCGACTTCGAGGACCTGCAGACGAGGACGCTGGAACTCCTGCAGCAGACGGAGATCCTCGACCGGATCCGCTCGGAGTACCGCTTCTTCCTGGTCGACGAATTCCAGGACACGAACGCGCTCCAGTATGCCATTGTGAAATCGCTCCTGGGAGGGTTCGACCGCGGGAATGTCTTTATCGTTGGAGACCCGAAACAGTCCATCTACGGGTTCAGGAACGCGGAGGCGGAGGTGTTCGCCGAAGCGGCGGGTGATATCGCCTCGGCCGGGCGGGGTGATTCGGTGCCGCGGGGGGGGAACCTGGTCCTTGCCGAAAGTTTCCGACCGCTCGTCGAGATCGCGGCCTTCGTGAACCATCTTTTCTCCCGCCTGATGGGGGAGGGGACCGGACCCGCTGAAGTGGGGTACGAAGCGCTCGTCGTCGGGCGCGATGAACCCGGCCTGAGTGGGATAATCGAACTGCTGCTCGCGGCGGGGGCCGACGGGGGCGCGGCCGGTACCGCGGGGGAGGAATGTTCGATGATCGCCAGGCGGATCCGGGCCCTGGCCTCGCCGGCGGGGGGCGGTGCGTACGCATACGGCGACTGCGCCGTTCTGCTGCGCGACCGCAGGAACCTGCCCGCGATCGAGAGAGCGTTCGAACGGGAAGGGGTTCCCTACACCCTCTCCGGAGGCGTCGGGTTTTTCCAGACACAGGAAATCTACGATTTTCTGAATTATATCGGGTTCCTCCTCTCCACCGAAGACGACCCGTCGCTGGCGGGAATTCTGCGGTCGCCCTTCTTCGGCATCTCCGATGCGGAACTCTACGAAGTCTCGCTCAGGCCGGGATCATCCCTCTGGGAAAAATTCACCGACGCCGCCGCGGACCCGGCCGCTGGGGAGGCATTCCGGCGGGCGGGGCGCGCCCTGACCACGCACCTCTCGCTGGCGGAGCGCATCCCCGTTCCCCGCCTTCTGCGGAGGATCGGCCGGGACACGGGCTGGCTGGGGACGATGGCCGGACTTTCGCACGGACCCCAGCGGCGTGAGAATTTTCTCAAGCTGCTCGAACTGGCCCGGGAGCGGGACTCGTCGGGGCCGGTCTCCCTCTGGGATTTCAGGGAGTTCCTCGAGCACCATACAGTGGCCGAGGGACGGGAGGCGCAGGCGGCCACCACCGCGGGGACCGATGCGGTGAAAGTGATGACCATCCATTCGGCGAAGGGGCTGGAGTTCAGGGCGGTATTCATCCCCTTTCTGGACAGGAAGTTCAGCCATGACTCCGAGCCCTACATCGATCCCGTCCACGGGGTGGGTTTCAGCCTCCCGGATCCGTCCGGGGGGAAGCCGCGCCGGGGCCCGATCACTCCCTATCTCAGCGCCGTGTCGGCCGAAAAGCGCATCGCCGAAGAAAAGAGGATATTCTACGTCGCGTGCACGAGGGCGAAGAATGTTCTCGTCCTGTCCGGACGGCAGACCGCGGTCGGGAGCGGGGCACGGGCGGCCCGTTCCCCGATGGAGTGGTTGACGGGCATACTGCCCGGCGGGACACCGCCCGGGGCTTCCGGCATCGTGTCGCTCGGCGAGCGCGACATCGCATGCCTGTCCCGGCTGGAAGGGAAAATTGACAGGGTTGCCCGGAAGGTCGCCCTGGAGATCATGGTCAGAATCGGTGAGGCCGGTTTCGATGCGATCCCCGTCGGGGCGGCCGGACCCGCGCGCCGGGGGAGTCCGCGGACGATCATCGCCCCGGTCCCCGACCTCTCGGGCGGTGAGACATATTCGGCCACGCAGATCAGGACCTATCTCGAATGCCCGGCGAAGTACTACCTCACCTATGTCCTCGGCGTGGGGTCGGGGCCCGGCCGCGTCCGCCCTCGCGCGGGCGAGGGGCATACGGCCGACCGTGATGACGAGAGGGACCTGGCAGGGCTGGAGGGGGTGCTCACCCACCAGCTTCTGAGCGTGGTGGACCGGTACCCGACACCGTCCGGGCTGGCGGGGCTCCTGCCCGACCTTCTCCTCTGTGCGGCGGCCGGCGGCGCGCAACGCGGCGGGGGTCTCTCCGATCGCGTCATGGCAAATGTCACGGCGTTCCTCGACTCGGACGCCGGAAAACGGATTCTTGCAGGCGGCGGACCGAAAACCGAATTTGGAATTTTCACCCGCTTTGATGACGCGATCCTGACCGGTATTCTCGACCGCGTCTACGCCGGTGAAGACGGCCGGATGGAATTCGTGGACTACAAGACCGACGATATTCCACCCGGGGAGGTCGGACCCAGGGCGGAGGCCTACTCGGCGCAGATGGCCACATACGCCCTTCTCGTGGGACGGTTGTACCGCCAGGCCGAAGTGACCGGCCGCCTGGTGTTCATCAAGGCCGGTTGCCGGGAGGTGGCGTTCGAATTCGATCCTGCGACGATCGACAGGTTTTCCGGCGGCATCCGCCACGTGATATCCGGAATTCGAAAACGCAATTTCTCGCCAATGCCGGTGCCATGCCATGGATGCCCCTACCGTGAGGGAACCAGGTGCCTGGTGGTGCCGGGCACTACCTGAGTCTGGAATCCCTGCCGATTCTCCTTTTCACGCATTTCCAGCGGCGGAGCGGTCAATTGAGCTTCCCGGTACCATCTGTGGATAACTTCTAATAATCAACGAAAAGAGGTTAAAATCGACATTTTATGATATTGGAAAATTGTTGATAAACACAGAGTCCACTGTATTCCGGCAGGTTGATTCATTTATCTAAAGTATTGCTTAAGATTATACTTGCATGTTATTATGAAATTATTTAACCTTAACCCGCTCGCAGATCATGCCTTTTTTCTGTGTTTTCCGGGGGCAATCGTCAGAACCTACAGAATGTCACCTGATTCAGGGATGCACGATGGATTCGATCCAAAAATATGAGGAAATCCTGGAGTCGATCACGGGTGGATTCTTCGCCCTCGACCGGGAGTACCGGTTCACCTACTGGAACAGGGCCGCCGAAGAAGGCACCGGGTTAAAACGCGACGAAGTCCTCGGTCGCGGTGTATTCGACATCTTTCCGAACGCAAAGAACGCCGACCTGGGCGAGAAATACAAGGCGGCGATGGAGCAGCGGACGTTCCAGAGTATCGTCACTTCCTACAGGGACGAAAGGTTCGAAGCCTTTTACGACACGAGGATCTACCCGACGGAGAGCGGCATCTCGGTCTTTTTCCAGGACATCACGGAAGAAAAAAGGACGGAGCGGCAGAAGGAGATGCTCATGGAGGTGTCGCACGTGATCAACGTCGCGCCGCACCTGGACGATCTCTGCCTGAACGCCGGGGAGAGGATCGCGGATTTCCTCGAAATCCCGGTGAAGTTCGTCTGCATCTACCGCTACGATTCACGCTCGGCGATGCTGCACCTCATGGCGCCTTCGCTCATCGACGTCCGGGTCGATCCGGAAATCGAACACCAGATCGTCCACGAAAGGACGCACACCATCGCCGTCCAGACGGCGATCTCCCGGAAGACGATCGTCAGCGACGAACTCTCCCGCAGTTCGATCGCCGCATACTTCCTGACGGAGACCGACAGCCTCAGTCTCCGCACCCTCATCTCGATTCCCCTGATGGTGCAGAACGAGCTTCAGGGCGTGCTGGAAGTGCTCTCGCCGAAGGTGGACCGGTATGTGAAGGAGGAATTGAAGCTCCTGACCGTCATCGCGAACGAGCTGGCGATCGGCATGAGCCGCAAGCGCCTGATGGACGAGATCACGGTCAAGAACATCGAGCTCGAAAACGAGAAAAAGAAGACCGATGACGCCAATGAAACCCTGAAGCGGTTCCTGGCGACCTTCAGCCACGAACTGCGGGCCCCGCTGAACGCCATCGTGGGGTTTTCCGAAATCCTCACCTCCGACATCCACAACCTGCCGCAGGAAAAGGTGAGGGATTTCATGAAAAACATCAACATCAGCGGGAAACATCTCCAGGGGCTCATCAACGACATCCTCGATCTCTCCAAGATCGAGGCGGGGAAGATGGAACTGCACGTGGAGGCCCACCCGGTGTCGTTTTTCACCGAAAACGTCGCCCGGGTCATGCAGGCCGCCCTGCACGAGAAGAACATCAGCCTCGAATTCGACATCTCGCAGGAGATCGATCAGCTGGTGGTGGATCAGACGCGGTTCAGGCAGGTCCTGGTCAACCTGGTCTCCAACGCCATCAAGTACAGCCACCCGGGGGGATCGGTCCGTGTTTGCGTCAGGAGGTTCGTCAACGAGATAGAGTTCAGCGTCAGCGACCAGGGGGTGGGCATCAAGCCGGAGGACATGCCGAGGCTGTTTCACGCGTTCCAGCAGGCGAGGAACGGGAAAAATCAGAAGGAGGGCACGGGACTCGGTCTTGTCATCACCAAAAAACTCATCGAACTCCACGGCGGGCAGATCTCCGTTGAAAGCGAGTGGGGGAAGGGGACGACACTGACCTTCCGCATCCCGATGGTCCTTGCGGGCGGGATCGTCGAATCGGCCGACCAGCTGAAGCGCGTCGTCGCCGAACAGCCGATAACGACCGAGGAGGGTGAGGCTCCGCTGGTCCTGATTATCGAGGACAATCCACAGGCCGGGCAGCTCATCCAGATGTACCTGGAGGAGGCCGGTTACCGGACTGAGACGGCCCGCGACGGCTCCGAGGGACTCGAGAAGGCCAAGCGCCTGAAGCCGAACATCATCACGCTGGACATGATCATGCCGATCAAGGACGGGTGGCAGGTCCTGATGGAACTCAAGCGGCATCCCATCTGCAAGGACATTCCGATCATTATCATCTCGATCACCGACGAGAAGAAGCTGGGGTTCAGCATGGGGGCCGTCGACTACTTCGTCAAACCCGTCAACAAGGAAGAGCTGCTCTCGGCGATGAAACGGATACCCCTGAAGATCCCCCGCAACAAGATCCAGCCGAAGGTGTTGATCATCGACGACGACAGGACGGCGTCCGAACTGATCCAGGTGATCCTGGAGGCCGAGGGGTACGAGGTCATCAAAACGATCAACGGGAAGGACGGCGTGCGGCTGGCGGCGAGCGAAATGCCCGACCTGATCATCCTGGACCTCATTATGCCGGACATCTCGGGCTTCAATGTCGCCTACCAGCTCAAGCAGCAGGCGGCGACGCGGAACACACCGATCATCATCCTGACGTCGATGGAAATCGACGAGG
This sequence comes from Bacteroidota bacterium, assembly GCA_035286625.1. Classification (GTDB taxonomy): domain Bacteria; phylum Bacteroidota; class Ignavibacteria; order UBA10030; family SZUA-254; genus SZUA-254. Next base: position 2,409 of record DATEDB010000211.1, on the reverse strand, counting down.
AGACGAAAGAACAGATGCAGGGGTTCATATCGACGATCATGAGCAAGTCGAGGTTCACCAAGAGGGACCTCCTCCGGGAAATCAGCACGATCGAAAAGATGAAATAGGGGGGTCGCCCCTCAGCGCAGGACCATCATTTTTTTCATCGCGTCAAATCCCGGCGCGGTGAGCCTGTAGAAATACACCCCGCTCGGAAGCCCCGACACATTCGTGGAAACCGTGTACCTTCCCGGTCCGTACGCACCGCCGGCAAGCATCATCACCCTTTCTCCCAGGACATTGTACAGCTCCAGCGTGATCGAACCGTCTGCGGGGACATCGAAACCGATGAACGCGTTGCCGTTTGTCGGGTTGGGATACGATTGGTTCAGCGCGTAGGCGACGGGGGGAACATCCAGGATTCCACCGTTGGAAGTCAGTCCCCCCTCGCGGAAATACACTCCCGGTTCCGCCCCAGAGTGTTCCACCCATACCACGCGGAGCGTGGAGTCTTTCACCGAAACCACCGGATCGCGGGCGCCGGACCCTCCCCCCGGTATGATCACGGGGCAGAATGTCTCCCCGAAATCGGCGCTGAGCCTGCCCCGGATTCCACTCGTGTCCGAAATGTTGCGGTCCCACGCCGCGAAGACGAACTCACGGTCGGCGGCGATGTCGACCGAGACGTTCCCCCGCTCCTCGGAGAGGCGCGTCCAGACCCCCCACGAAATGCCCCCGTTCCTGCTGCTCCTCATGATCACCTCCCCGGTGTCTAACCAGGCGGTGAAAAAGTACCCCCTGTCGTCCACGGCGATCCGGGGGTTGGAAGACCGCACGAGGTCTTCCGGAGAGACGATTTCCGGACCGAACCAGAACCTCCCCGAGTCGGCGCTGACAAAATATCCCACCTCGGTCTGGCTGCTGCCCGGGACCGGGCCCACCGCGTGGAGTTCGTCTGCATAGAGAACGACGTCGGAAAACGCCCTGATCCGGCGGGCGACGATCTCCCAGCTCTCCCCGCCGTCCCCGCTGCGGAGCAATCCCAGTATCCCGGTTTCGATCTCGAGGTACTGGATGAAAATACTCGAATCCTGAGTGAAGATCAGCTCCGGGTACGCGCTGCCGAGGACCGGGAGGGCCCCCGACCATGTCGATCCCGAATCCGTGCTGGAAAAGAGGACGATCCCGAAGAAAGTGTCGAGGATCGCGGCCGAGGTCACGAATACGCGCGCTCCGGCGGAGGCCAGGTACCCCGGAAGCGACCTTCCGGCCGTCAGGAGGGTGACCGGAAGAGTGAACGCGGCTTCGTCCGTCCCCCGCCGGGCATACTGCAGACCCGAGGAGGCGAGCCTGATATCGTCCGTCGTATCGATACCGTACCAGAGGAGATGGACCGTCCCTCCCGAAAGGCTGATTTTGGGGAGGGTCGGCACGGAGGAATCGGATGACACCATGACCGGGACGGTCCACGCGATGTCGCACGGCGTCTGGGCCCGGAGCCCGGTGAGGGGCGCCGCGGCAGAGAGAAGCACGGAAAAAATAATCCGTCGTAACATGGCTGAATTGTCGTGGCCGGACCTGCCCGGAGAGGGCACCGGAAAGTATAAGGATATTATGCCGATTCCACAAGTCGGTGCCGGGTTCGGTGCTTGCTTCCCGGGGGGAATTCCGGTAATTTCCTTTCCATGACGACCGATCAACCGGCGGAACCCGCGGCATGAGACGATGATACAGCATGACATGCTGGTGACGATCGTGGCCGCCGCGGTGGCGTCGCTCTTCTCGTTCACCATGCGGAAACACGGTCTTCCGGATGCCACGCTGCTCTCGTCCCTTACGTTCCTCACCATCGGCATGACCGTCTTCGTCCAGGGGGTCTGGGCCGGCCCCCTCGCCCGGCTCCTGCATGTCCGGGAATCCGGCGTGGCCGGAGTGCTCTTCCTTGGGGGGAACGGAGTGACCGTCGCCGTCGCCAGGGTCCTCGTCGCGGCGAAGATCCCCGCGGCGATCATGGACTCCAACCAGAGCAACCTCTACTGGGCTGAAAATAACGGGATCACGACCTGCCGGGGCGACGTCCTCGGACCATTTCGAGTGGTGTTTTCCACCGACCCGGCGGTCCTGGCGGGCGCGAAGGAAGTTCTGGTCATCGACGAGAACGAAGGGGGTGGTCATTAACGCCGCCCTCCCGGATGGCGCGTCCGCCCTGACCCCGCGGGACGGGAAACCGGGGCGATACCCGTTCATCGACGTTCTCCGCGGCCTGGCCGTCGTCCTGATGATCGAAACGCACACCGTCAACGCCCTGCTCGCCCCGGGCGGGGCAGACGGCGCCTTCGGCAGCGTCCTCACGTTCTTCAACGGGCTGGTCGCCCCGGCGTTTCTGTTCTGCGCCGGACTCGGTTTCGCGGTCGCTCTCTGGCGGCGATC
>DATEDB010000210.1:0-2509 GCA_035286625.1 Bacteroidota bacterium | reverse complement strand
CCATCCGGCCATCGGGGGATATCGCGAAGTTTCCTCCGAACGAATTATCGATCGATCCGCCGGGCGGAGGAAGGATAGTCAACCTGATTTCCTCTGCGGGTGGCGCCACGGTGGAATATTTCATCCAGGCGAAGATCACCGCCGCCGCAACAGAGACCACCGCAATGGCCCAGGGGATGACGGAACTGCGTTTCGCGGCTGTCGCGGCGCTCCCCCTCCGCCCGTCGCGTCGTTCCCTCCCCCCGCCGGTTCGCCGTGGTGCGCGGCGGCCATCGTGCCGGAATACTGTCCGGTCGCTCGCACCGCAGAAATCCTGCTCACGCTCTTTCGTGAAGATTCCCGTTTAAACCTGCGCAGTTCCTTCGCCACCTCCGCCACGGATTGGAACCTCTCCGTCTTTTCTTTCGCCAGGCACTCCAGCACGATCGCATCGAGGGCGGGATCGAGCGCCGGCCTGATGACAGATATCGGTGCGGGGTCCACGTTGACGATCTCGTAGGCGAGCGCGGTCTCGTGGACACCCTTGAAGGGAAGCTCACCGGTGAAGAGTTCATACAACAGAACACCGAGGGAGAAAATGTCCGAGCGGTGGTCCGCCTCCTGCCCGGTCACCTGTTCGGGGGACATGTAACCGGCGGTACCCACCGTGCTTCCCTGTTTGGTTAGCCGCGTGATCTTGCTCCCGCTCGCCCGCAGTTTCGCCAGCCCGAAGTCCATCACCTGCGCGATCCCGTCGCGGCGGATCATGATGTTCTCCGGCTTGATGTCGCGGTGGACAATCCCCTTCTCGTGCGCGGCCGCAAGGCCGTCGGCCACCTGGATGCCGATGTCGATCGCCTGCTTTTGGGTAATGGTGGAAAGTTTTTCGCGGAGCGTGGTCCCCTCGACGTACGCCATCGCGATGAAGACCTGCGCGCTCCCGCCTGTCGCGCCCCCGGCGGGATGGTATTCCTCGATCCCGTAAATGGTGCAGATGTTCGCGTTGTCGAGCGACGCCGCCGCGCGCGCCTCCTGGAGGAACCTGGCCCTGTCCGCTTCGGAGGCGGCCATCGCCTGCGGAAGGAATTTCAGCGCGATCGTCCGGTCGAGTTTTGTGTCGTGCGCCTTGTACACGACGCCCATGCCCCCCTCACCGAGTTTCTCGAGGATTTTATAATGCGATATGGTCAGACCGATCATGGCGCCTGGCAGTATGTGGAAGTACGAGTGATGATTGATGTAAAAAGAAAAATTTTCCCCCGAACAGGGGAAAATCAACGAATTCCAGGGAGGTATAAGGTATTGATAATGGCGGGGATAATCAATATCGGAGGGTGTATTATTGAGTATTTTATTCCTTTAAAACAGCCCGTTTTAGACAATAATGGAAAACCCGACCGGGGGGGTCGGGTTACATGTATTTGCTGTTACGGAGAACGGAAAACTCCGGAATTTCAGTGATACTATTTCACCAGGAGCATCTTCTTCGTATCGGTGGAGATGAAACCGCCACCGGCGGCGCGCAGCTCGAGCGTATAAAAGTAAACGCCGGAGGCCCTCCCCGCGCCGTCGAATTTCGCGTTGTAACTCCCCGGTCCCAGTTCGCCGTGATACAGCGTCTCCACTTCCCTCCCCGCGGCATCGAACACCCTCAGCCGGACGTCGGAGACCGCCGCGACGTCGAAAGCGATCGTGGTGGCGGGATTGAACGGGTTGGGGTAATTCTGCCGCAGGGCATGCGCCTGGGGGATTGACCCGGGCGATTCCGTCACCGCCGTGATGATGCTTCCGGGCGTCCTGAACAGGCCCCTGCCGTGCGTGGCCGCGATGAGCACACCGTCGGGCCTCAGGTCGAGATCGAAGACCGCGACCCTGGCCATGCCGGCATTCTCTTCGGTCCATGTCGTCCCCCCGTCCGTGGTTTCGAAGACGCCCAGGTCGGTGCCGACGATGATGTGCGTGGCGGGGTTCAGCGTGTCGATCGCCACCGTGTTGACCGGCACGTCGGGAAGGTTCCCCGAGATGTTGGTCCACGAAGTACCCCGGTTGATGGTCCGGAAGACATGCCCCGGCGTGCCGGGGGTATTGGTGTTGTACCCCGAATACCCCGCGTACGCGCGGCTCGCGTTGGCAGGGTCGACGACGATCGAGGTGACCGCCCTGTTCGGCAGGGGCGATTTCGTCGTGTTGGTCCATGTGCTGCCGGTGTTGGTGGTGACCTGGATGCGCGCGGTGGTATCGAATCCTGTCGTTCCGGCATAAATGGTGCCGGGGGCTGATTTTGCGACCGCCAGGGCGGAGATCACCGATTGCAATGACCCGACTCCCCCCGCCCCGCCCGGCTCCCCGGTGAGATCGGGACTGATCGCAGACCATGTCGAGGCGCCGTTCGTGGTCCTGTACACCCTGTAGGTGCCGGCGACGAGCGTCTGGGAATTCGTCGGGTCCATGGCAAAGGGCGCGATGAAGCCGGCTCGGTCCGAAGTGCCTGCAGAGGCCCCGCCGGGGGAGGGCGGTATCCCGGTCATCG
>DATEDB010000209.1:0-5475 GCA_035286625.1 Bacteroidota bacterium | reverse complement strand
TGGACGCCGGCGAGCGGGCGGGGGAGAACAGCCGGGGGGGGCAATCGGCCGCGCTCATTGTTGTGCGGGAAGGAGGAGGTTATGGAGGCTTCAACGACAGGTTCATCGATCTCCGGGTGGAGGATCATCCGAACCCCATAGCGGAATTACGGCGGCTGTATGGTCTCTGGAATGACACATTTCTTCCCGAGGCCCGCATGGAATCGATCGCCCGGTTCAACCGCAACAAACAGTTCAGCGCGGCTCAGGAAGAAACCCGCAGGGTGGTCGAGGATCTCAACGCGGCCCTCAGGGATAAACCGGACGATCCCGAAGTCCTGAACAGGGTGGCATGGATCCTGGCCACCTACGATCTCGCCCGAGAACGCGCACTGGAACTGGCCAAACGCGCCGCGACCATCGCGCCGGGCCAGCCGCACATCCTGGACACCATGGCGGAATGCCATTTTCGTCTGGGGCACCTGCAGGAGGCCATCGCGATCGAATCGGAACTCGTGGCGAAGGAGCCCGCCAACGATCATTACTGGAAACAGCTTCAAAAATTCAAAACGGCCGCGGGAAAGTGACCGGCCAAACGTCGGCCCAACGCCGGGCGGAACCAGCCTGCCTGCCTGTTGCGAGTCAGGGGGGAAATGAGTACCTTTCACACTCAATTGAGAACGGAACCGCCGGAGAGGTGGGTGAGTGGCTTAAACCAACGGTTTGCTAAACCGTCGTACGGGGTCAACCTGTACCGAGAGTTCAAATCTCTCCCTCTCCGCTCGTTGTAACCTGTCATCGATCATCATCTGCGCGATGATCGCGTCCCCTTCGTGAGGGGATTTTTATTTTCCGGACAGCCATGACCGAACAGACATCACCGCGGGTTCGATTTGCGCCCAGCCCCACCGGCTATCTGCACGTTGGAGGTCTGCGGACCGCGCTGTATAATTACCTCTTCGTCCGCAAGGCCGGGGGGACGTTCGTCCTCCGGATCGAGGACACGGACAGGACACGGATTGTCGAGGGAGCTGTCGATAATTTATTGAAGACCCTCGCCTGGGCCGGGCTGAATTTCGATGAAGGCCCCGGCAAAGGGGGGGAACGCGGTCCGTATGTGCAGTCCGAACGGCTGGAAATCTACCGCCGGCATACCGATATCCTGCTCTCTGCCAGACACGCCTATCCCTGTTTTTGCCCGACCAAACGGCTCGACGCGATGCGCAGGCAGCAGGAGAAAATGCGCGTGCCTCCGAAGTACGACCGTCATTGCCTCAGGCTTGAGCATTCAGAGGTTGCGCGGCTGCTTGAGGCCGGCACACCCCACGTCGTGAGGATGAAGGTCCCGGAATCCGAAACGATCAGAGTCCCCGACCTCATCAGGGGGAACGTGGAATTCGTCAGCGACCGTCTGGACGACCAGGTCATCGTGAAATCCGACGGGTATCCCACCTATCACCTTGCCAACGTGGTGGACGACCACCTCATGGGGATCACACACGTGATCAGGGGAGAGGAATGGCTTCCGAGCACTCCGAAACATCTCCTGCTGTACCGGTGCTTTGGATGGACCGAACCCCGGTTCGCGCACCTGCCGCTGCTCCTTAACGCCGACAGATCCAAACTCAGCAAACGGCAGGGAGACGTCGCCGTGGAGGACTACCGGGCGGCCGGTTACCTCCCGGAAGCCCTGGTGAATTTCGTGGCCCTGCTCGGATGGAACCCCGGAGACGAGAGGGAAATTTTCACTCCGGAGGAATTGATCAGGGAATTTTCGCTCGAGAGGGTGGGGAAATCAGGCGCGATCTTCAACGTCGAGAAGCTGAAATGGATCAATCAGCAACATCTCAGGAACCTCCCGGTCGGTACCCTGCTCGGGAAGGTGAAGCCCGCGCTGCTCGCAGACGGAATCGATTACCGCGACGATGAGTACCTTGCGCGCGTCATCAGCACGATGAAGGACCGGCTCAGCTCCGTCGGGGATTTCACATCCTTCACGATCTATTTTTTCCGGGACCCCGGGGACTACGACGAAACGGCTCTCAGGAAGAATTGGGGGGAGCACTCCGGCGCGCACCTGAAGGCGCTAGCCGGCCGGATCGGGGCGATGGACGAATTCACTGATCAGGCGCTCGAGCGAACACTGAAGGAACTGGCGGCGGAACTGAAGATCCCTCCGGGAAAAATCATTCACGCGGCACGGCTGGCCCTCAGCGGCATCTCAATCGGGCCGGGCCTCTACGAAATGATGGCCGTCCTCGGGAAGGAGACGGTCCTGAGGCGGCTCGGGTACGCGGTGGAGCGGCTCGGTTGATTCCCCCCTCCGGGGGTTGCTTCTGGAGCGGCAATCGGATATATTTTCGGAGCAATAATGCTCAAATTTGACTGTATCAGAATACGGAACGCCGTCTTCTACGCCTACCACGGCGTCGCCAGCGGCGAACAGAAACTGGGCGGGAAGTTTGAAATCGACGTCGAACTCAGGGCCGATCTGTCGGCGGCCCTCGAGAGCGACGATCTCAGGCGCACGGTCGATTACGAGGCCGTCTACGCCATGGTCCACGGTATCGTGACGGCGAAAAAGTACTATCTCCTGGAGGCGCTCGCCAATACGATCGCCAAGGGAATCATGCGGGCGTGGCCGGTCGTGGACTCGGTGACCGTGAGGGTGCGGAAGCCGCATCCCCCCGTCAGGGGGGTGGTCGACCATGTCGAAGTCGAAATCACAAACAGCAGGTGAGGGAGCGATGTACCGGGTATACCTCGGCCTGGGGTCGAATATGGGCGGACGCGCCGAAAACCTCGCGACCGCATTATCGGGAATCAGCGAGATCTGTACGGTGATCTCGGTCTCCTCGGTGTACGAGACGGAGCCTCTCGGCATGACGGGGGAAGCCGATTTTCTCAACATGGCCGCGGCCATCGACACTACCGACGACCCGCCGCTGCTCCTTGCGCGACTGAAAAAAATCGAAAAACGAATGGGACGAAAAACACGGGGCCGCCATCTCCCGAGGATCATCGACATCGATATCCTGCTGTACAGGGGCATGGCCTACGAGGACAACCTGGTGAAAGTGCCCCACCCGGAACTCCATAACAGGAGGTTCGCCCTCGAACCCCTCTGCGAGATCGCCCCCGCCGCCGTCCACACGACGATGGAAAAAACCGTCGGCTGGCTCCTGCGCAAATGCCGGGACACGCACCGGGTGGTGAACACGGGGGAGCTGGCTGGTTTCACGCACGATCACGCGATATAATCCGGAACCATCCGTGAACAGGTCCCTCGACACGCTGATCGAAGACTCCAACGTCAGGCACATCGCCATCGAGGGTGTCATCGGATCCGGAAAGACGATACTCGCCAAAAAGATCGGGGAACTCCTTCCCGCCAAGCTCGTCCTGGAAAAATTCGAAGAGAATCCCTTCCTCGAAAAATTCTACGAGGAGCCCGAGCGTTATGCCTTCCAGACACAGATGTTTTTCCTGCTGAGCCGGTACAAACAGCAGCAGGAACTCCTCCAGGCGGATCTCTTCCACAGGTACCTGGTGACCGATTATATATTCGAAAAGGACAAGATCTTCGCGTACCTCAACCTCGAAGACGATGAGCTCAAGCTGTATGAAACCCTTCTCGCTTCGGTGGAGCGCCACGTCCCGACCCCGGACCTGGTCGTCTACATCCAGGCGAGCAACGAACGGCTGATGGCGAACATCAGGGAGCGGGGGAGACCCTTCGAAAAAAACATTTCCGGCGACTACATCAGGGACCTGAACGAGGCGTACAATTATTTCTTTTTCCGGTACAAGGCCGCCCCGCTGCTGATCGTCAACGCGACCCACATCGATTTCGTCAGGAGCGAAAAACATTACGAAGACCTGCTTATGGAAATCTTCCGTGAGAACAGGGCGCCCGTGGAATACTACAACCCGCCGTCGGAGGGGTAGGAGGAGGGGGCATGCTGCGGTTTCTGATCTATCTGATCCTGGGCTACATCATCTGGAAAATCGTCCGGATCGTCACCTCTTCCGGTCGCGGCGGCGGTCGCGCCGGCCGGCAGGGCCGGGGGCAACCTCCCGAATTTCCACAGGATTCATCTTACAAACATATCGAGGATGCGGACTTCGAGGATATTTCGTCAGACCCCGAGAAACCCTCCTGAGTGCGTCTCCGGAAGGACGCATCGCAGCGGCACGCGCCGTTTGCGCCGCGCGCGGCGATGAACACCGGCAACCCAGCCGCCCGGCTTCTGCTCGCGCCCGTTGCGGCCATGCTCCGGCCGCGTGTCATCCCGCCCATCCCGCGAAGGCTTTCCGGCATTCTCATTGTGAGGCAGCACGACCAGCTCGGGGACATGCTGTGCGTGATTCCGACACTGAAAACCCTCAGGCGGGCCTACCCGAAAACCGCGATCACCCTCGTTGCCAGCCCGTTGAATTTCGAGATTATGAAAAATCATCCGGCTTTGTCGAGGGTGCTCCTGTTCGATAAAAAGGCCGTCACGTCCACACCGGCCGGACTGCGCAACTTTCTCCGGGCCCTCCGGCGCGAACACTATGATGCGGCCATCGTCCCATCCACCGTGTCCGTCTCCCTGACGAGCGGGATCATCGCCCGGCTCTCGGGAGCGCCGGTGAGGATCGGGCCGGGACGACTCGAAGGACGGGACAATCCATCCAAGTTCCTCTTCACACATCCGGTGGACCTCGACTGGAGTTCGTCCCCGGCCCGTCACCAGGCGGCGCGGAACGCCGATATCCTCGGACCGCTCGGACTGCAGGCGGACGATCTGAGCACGGATCTCGGCCTCACACCCGACGAGCTCGAACACGGACGCCTGCTGGTGGAACCGCTGCGTAAAAAATTTCACAGGCTGGTGGGCATACATCCCGGTGCCGCCAAACAGGGGAACCGGTGGCCCGTGGAATCTTTCGTGAGACTGGCCGAGTCGATGTACGCCGGATTCGGAAACGGACTGGTGGTGACGATCGGGACGAAGGATGCCGGTGTCTACGACAGCCTCAGGCAGCGATTGAAGGTCCCGCATCATTTCATCCGCGGCGAATCCATCCGGACGGTCGCGTCGGTCATCGCGGCGCTGGATCTCTTCGTGTCGAACGACACCGGACCTCTCCACATCGCCGGGGCGCTCCCGGTGCCCGTTCTCGGACTCTTCGGACCGACCGACCCGGTCGAGTGGGCCCCGATCGGAAACAACAACCATTACCTCTGCGCGGCCGACCGTTTGATGTCATCGATCGGGCCCGGGGAGGTGTTCGGGCTCTGCGAGGTGATACTCGCCGGTTTCAAGAGGGAAACACCCCGTTTCGATTGATTATTGCCCGGTTCTTCAGTATCTTACTTTATGCAATCGATCAATACGGCACCGGAGGCCGTTTGCGGCCCGGACCTGCCCGCCGACCTCGAAGCATCCATTTCGCGGCTGAAAAAGGAACTCGACGCGGTGATCCTGGCGCATTATTACCAGGAGCCGG
>DATEDB010000208.1:0-8185 GCA_035286625.1 Bacteroidota bacterium | reverse complement strand
GGCCTGTGCCGCAAGCATGGTGATGCCGTCGATGTACGGGCTCACCGGCGGTGGCGAATCGATCACCAAGGGGACTTCCCTCCAGGCGGGGTCCTTGCCGGGTTTCACAAGCCTGAAGGTCAGACCGTGGGGTATCCGTTCGTATCCCTGCGTGTACTGCTGTTCGATCTCCGGGGTGACGTACACCCCCGGGGAATCCGCCCGGGCCGCCACGATGGCTGCGATGAGCTGGGTGTACCGGTATTCGATCACGCGTGGATCGTACGGGAGCGATTTCTCGAATTTGAAGAGTTCCGCGAGGTAGCTTCTGGTGGCCGGTTCGACTCTGTCCATGAGAGCGGGATACCTCCGCCGCAGGGATCCGATGTACCACGATCTTCGCAGCAGCTCCTTATCCACGACGGCGACGTCCGGCCGGTAGCCTTCGACGTACCGGAGATAATAGGACGCGGAGACGAAATAGTCCCACTGGTAACTCAACACCAGGGATCCGTCCTCCACGGATCCGAGGATGGAACGGGTGTATTGTTCCACCACCCTGAGTCCGCTCTGATCGACCCGTGGATACATCACCCCCGCCTGGAACCCGAGGGCTAGAACACCCGCGATCATGGCCGCGGTCCGGCCCGGCCGGGGAATCCGGGACAGGACGGCGTACGCCCCCGTCCCCGCGGCCGCGGCCACGGCAATATAGGCGAGGAAGAAGTACGAGTCGATGTCGTTGATATCGTAATTCACCGCGAAGAAGAGGCAGCCGAGAAACAGGAGGAGAATAAAATAGAAAAGTGTGCGGTCCCGGGAGAACAGGAACCTCATTCCCCAGAGCCCGAGGGCGAGGGGAATATACAGATATTCGGGGCCGAGATTGGAAAAAAAGTAGCCGAGCTGTCGCTCGGCGGTCTGGGACGAAGAAAAAATCCAGACGCTGTACTGGCGGCCGCTCAGGTGCCGGACGATAGCGTCCCAGCCGGTGGTGTTCCCCCAGTCCATCAGGGGCATCGAGGACGCCCGCAGGGGAAGGTAGAGATACGGCGTCAGGCCGAGAAGAAACGCCGGGGCGAGGCGCGCCAGAAGCGCCAGGCTCCGCCGGGAGATACCCTGGATCCGGAAATAGGTGAACAGCAACGCCGGGGCAAGATAGAGTGTGCTCAGATGATTGGTGAACGCCAGCCCCAGTGTGAAGGCGAAGAGGAACCCGGTCTTCTCCGGGGAGGATGAGGTGCCGCTGTTCTTCCGGTCGGGTGGAAGGAATGCCTCCAGGAACAACCACAGAAGCGTGACGAGGAACAGCGCGTGCAGGGGATACACCTCCGCCGCTGTTGATCCCGACCAGAACGTTTCGGAAAAAGCCAGCGTGGCAGCACCGAAAATCGCCCCGGCTGCTGTCGCCGTTTCCGGTCCCGGGGGGGGCCGGTCAGGCCTTTTCGGAAACGCGAGACGTGTCGCGGCCAGACGGCGGAGGAATCCGTAAAAAACGACGACCGCCGAGAGCGAAAGGAAGGAGGAGAGGAGATTCAGTTTGAACACGGGCGCGAGCGGGAGCGGGAGATGTGAAGCGGTCCAAGCGAGCATCGTATAGAGCGGATATCCCGTAGGGTGCGCCACCCCCAGCGTCCAGGCCACCGTGGAGAGTTCACCGCTGTCGATGAATACCACGGTGCGTGCCGCCGTATTCGCGTACAGAATCGCGACGACGATGCCGAGCGCTGCCGGAACCGCGTATTTTGTATATGAGCGCATGGGTATGGACCGATGTCGTTGCCGGAGTTGGGGAAAGTAGTAAAATTACCGTCCGGATGCCATCCCCCCCTCCGGGGCTCGGGCTCGGTGGAGATCGCTTGATTCTCCTTGATTCTCTGGGCGTCTGTCGGTATATTTCACTCATCACCCGGAGAGGATGACGATCATCGACCCCGCCCCACTTCAGAGGGAGAGAACCATTCATGAGTAAATATTCTGGCAGACCCGCAACAGCACTGAAATTTAACAATATCCGGTACCGGAAGTCGGGTGCGATCGTGACCATCACGATCAGCAGGCCCGATGTCCGGAACGCGTTGAATTTGAAGACGTTACAGGAACTCGGCGAAGCGTTCAGAAACGCCGCGTGGGATGACGGGACGGCCGTGGTGGTCATCACCGGCGCGGGCACAAAAGCCTTTTGCACCGGGGCGGACATCACCGAGTGGCAGGACGACTTCCTGTCGAGACCTGCCGATTTTTACAAATGGATGGGCGTCTTCATCGAAACGTTCGAACGTCTCCGGAACATCGGGAAACCTACCATCGCCCGCATCAACGGCATGGTGGTCGGCGGCGGCAATGAACTGCAGATGTCCTGCGACCTGGCGGTGGCCGCCGACGATACCTTCATCCGGCATGTCGGTGTGTCGCGCGGCAGCGTTCCTTCCGCCGGAGCCACCCAATGGCTCCCGATCATCGTGGGAGACAGGCGCGCCAGGGAGATTCTCTTCCTCTGCGAGGAAATCCCGGCCCGAAAAGCTGTCGAGTGGGGGCTCATCAACCGGGCCGTCCCCCGCAGGGATCTCGACCGGACCGTGAACGAGATGATCGTCAAGCTCCTCAACACACTGCCCGAATCCCTCCGATATACCAAACAGCAATTGAATTTCTGGCGCGACTTCGCGTGGAGCATGACCATCGGGCATGTGAAGGACTGGCTCACCGTCCACACCGGCTCGGCGGAAGTCGCCGAGGGGATCACCGCGTTCGCCGAGAAGCGGCCCGTCGATTACGCAAAACTCCGGGCATTGGGAAAACCGTCGAAACCAGGTGGAAATCATCCCCGGAAGCGGCCCCGGAAATCCCCCCGGAAAAGGTGATGGATCCCGATGCGCAACCGATCCAGGCGCGGCTGGCGGTCGCCGGCGGGTTTGACCGGCGCTCTCCTCGCCGCTGCCATCCTGTTCGCGGCCGGATTCGCCGGACCCGGGTCGTCGTTGATCTTCCTGCCGGGCACACAGCCGGGCACAGTTGACACCGTGGCCGCCGGCGGGGTCGCGGCCTGCGCCGCCTGTCACACCAGTCAGCCGCCGTCCCGTGAGGTGAACATCGGCGGCGACTGGTCGGGAAGCATGATGGCCCACTCCGCCCGGGATCCGGTCTTTTATGCCGCCCTCGCCGTGGCAAACAAGTACTCGGTGGTGACCGGTGAGAACATCGGTGAATACTGCATCCGCTGCCATTCACCCACCGGGTGGCTCGCCGGCCGTTCCGAAGACATCACCGGGCGGTCCCTGCGGAGCACCGACATCGACGGGGTCCAGTGCGACCACTGTCACCGCGCCGTCGACCCGGTCCACCCGGATTCCACGGCCCCCGCCACGGTCTTCCCCGTCCCCGGATACGGCAACGGGATGCACATGGTCCAGACCACGTCCTCGACACGGCGCGGACCCCGGGATCTGGACGTGCCGTACCACTCCACCGTGCGCGACACGTTTCAGGCCGACGGCGCGCTCTGCGGCGTCTGCCATGACGTGAGCAATCCGTTTCACACCCAGGGGTCGGAACGGATCGACCTCCCGCCGCATATGTATTCCCCGGTGGAGAGGACATACAGCGAGTGGCTGATGAGCGACTTCTCCTCGGAGGGACCGCAGGGGAGCTGCCAGGGGTGCCACATGCGAACCTCGGCCGGATACGCCGCCGTCAACGGCGAAGCCCCCCTCAGGGACGACCTGCACTCCCATGACCTGACCGGCGGAAACTCATTCGTTCCGCGCATTCTGCATCGGTTCTGGGCAGGCCTCGACACCGCCGCCCTCGCGCGGGGTGCCGTGCGGGCCGAAGAGACATTACGGCGTGCCGCCCGGCTCGATGCCCAGGCCGCGCGTTCGGGCAAAGCCGTGACAGCCACCGTCCGGGTGACGAACCTTACCGGCCACAAGCTCCCGACCGGTTATCCCGAGGGACGGAGGATGTGGCTTTCGCTCTGCGCCGTGGACAGCGCTGCCGACACGATCTTCATCTCTGGAGCGTACGACGACCTGACTGCGACACTCATCCCCGACAGTTCACTGAGGACGTACGAGGCGATCCGAGGACTGAGCACCGCCACCGCCGGCGTCTATGGACTGCCCCCCGGCGCCTCTTTTTTCTTCTCCCTCAACGATACAATGCTGTTCGACAACCGGATCCCGCCGCGCGGGTTCACCAACGCCGGGTTCGATGAGCGGCTGGCAGGGCCGGTGGGCGTCACCTACGCCGACGGGGTCTTCTGGGACGATGTTCCGTACACGCTGCCGAATGCCACGGTTTCCGTCACCGTCACACTCTGGTACCAGTCCATCAGCAGGGAGTATGTCGAGTTCCTGAGGGACGAGAACGCCGGAAACGTTTTCGACTGGAATGATTGGGGGAAAAACCTGTATTCCGCATGGGATTGGGGGGGGAGGTCCGCGCCGGTTCTCCTCGATTCTGTCACCGTTCCTGTCACAGGCGGAGGTCCCACCGCCGTCGATCCCGATACGCAGGTTCCGCTGAATTTCCGCCTTTTTCCACCCTGGCCGAACCCCTTCAACTCGACAATAGCGATCATGTTTTCGGTGTCCGATCCCCTGCCCGTCCTTCTCGAGCTCTTCGATGTGGGAGGCCGGAGGGTCGGCATTCTCTTCGATGGACCGGGTGCGGGTGAACGTACCGTACGGTACGATGCGGGATTGCTGGCGGGGGGAGTCTATTTCCTCAGGCTCAGCTCGGGTCGATTTTCCGAAGAGAAAAAAATTCTGTTAATTCGATAGACATCCATCACCAGGCGAACCATATGTACAAGACACTGCTCCTGCACCCGGAACCACCGATCCTCACGATCCAGTTCAACCGGCCGGAGGCGATGAACGCCCTCAACATCGAGCTGATGCGCGAGCTCGTCGAGGCGCTCGAACGCGCCGACGAGGACGATACCGTCAGGGCGATCGTCCTGACCGGGAACGACAGGGCCTTCGCGGCGGGGGCGGACATCAAGGAGATGGCGGGGGCCTCTGCTGTCGAGATGCTCATCCGGGACCAGTTCGCCCGCTGGGACAGGATCCGGAAAATCAAAAAACCCCTGGTGGCCGCCGTGAGCGGATTCGCGCTCGGGGGCGGGTGCGAACTCTCCATGATGTGCGACCTCATCGTCGCCTCCGAGACCGCGCGTTTCGGCCAGCCGGAGATCGGGATCGGGGTGATGCCGGGCGCCGGCGGCACCCAGAGGCTGACCCGCGCCGTCGGCAAGGCGCGGGCGATGGAAATGGTCCTCACCGGCCGGATGATTACCGCTGACGAGGCCCTGAGGGCGGGCCTGATCACGCGCGTCGCACCGGTGGAGGCGTACCTCCAGGAGGCCCGCTCGCTTGCCGGGGAGATCGCCTCGAAACCCCCGCTCGCGGTGCGGCTCGCCAAGGAGGCCGTCCTGAAATCCTTCGATACCACCATCGAGGGAGGCCTCGAGTTCGAGCGGAAGAATTTCTACCTCCTGTTCGCGTCCGAGGACCAGACCGAGGGCATGAAGGCGTTCGTCGAGAAACGGAAGCCGCAATGGAAGGGTCGGTGAGAGGCTGAAGCATGGGGGCACATACGGCGGGAGCCCGCAGTGGAGGTTGCCCGGGGCGGTGGTCCTCCCGCTGTGCGTTCTCATCGCCGCCGGACAGGGTTGCCGCGAAATCATACAGTACGATTCGAACCCGCCACCCGGCACCCGCGAGTCGATCGTGTGGGAACGCACCAGCGGCCTCGACGGGGAGGCCATCCTCTCGCTGCGGGCCGACAGGGACGGGAACCTGTACGCTGGGACGGCGGGCGGAAAACTCTTCCGCACAATCACCGACGGTGAGGACTGGGTGCCGGTCCACCTGCCGGTGAACGACGGCGGAATCACGGAGATCATCGTGGATCCGACCAGGCGGATCTTTATCGCGAACGACATCCATGGGGTGTTCGCATCGGTGGACAACGGCCTGGGGTGGTTCCAGCTCAACGGGGGACTCGGCGACACCATGGTATACAGTCTTGCCTACCTCCCCGGCGGCCGGCTGGCCGCCGGCACCGCCCGGGGGGAAATCAGCGTCACTGGTGATTCCACGCCGATCTGGGAACTGAAGGCGGACGTCGCCCGTCCGGTCACCTCCCTGCTGGTGATCTCCAACGAGGAGATTTACGCCTCGGCCTGGGCGGGCGGGATCTACAGGTTCGGCGAAAGCTCGCAGACGGTCGTGCAGGTCAATGCCGGACTGCAGGACCTGTTCGTCAACGGCCTGTATTCCGGCGGATCGGGGTACCTCTTCGCCGGAACGAGGAGCAGCGGTCTGTACCGGAGCGACATCGGAAATATTTTCTGGCAGAACGTCGGCGGGAGCACCCTCAGCCGCGACGTGATCGTTTTCCGTTCCACACCGTACGGCGAACTGTTCGCCGGGACGGGCAGCGGCATATTTCTCTCAACGGACATGGGGCTTCAATGGATCAAGCTGGACGGGGGCATCGGGAGCCGGGAGGTACGGGCCCTCGCGGTGAACGAGGAGGCGACGGTCTTCGCCGGCACGGTCGACGGAGTCTACCGCAGCATCAGGGTGAACTGACGATGGCGCGATGGAACGGACCTGTCGGTTCCCACTCCGGAGGCTGCCGATGCCGGCGCCGGTGACCCGGGGAACCACGGGCGGACTGGGGGATCTTCTCCGCCGGAGGGCGAGCAGCCGGAATCTCCTCATGCTGCGGCGATTCCTCATCGCTTTTCTCGTCATCGTCACGGTGTCATCCCTCCTGTTTCATTACGTGACGGATCTCTAGAAATCCGGCATTACGATTTCATCACCGGGGTGTACTGGACGATTTCCACTATGACCACGCTCGGCCTGCGTGAGGAAAGCCCTCATCCGCAAGCTCGACCAGTTCTCGCATCCCTATGTCATCCTCGTCGAGGATTCAGGCGGGGGCCTGCAGCTCCACGACGAGGGATACCACGTGCTCACCGGGGATCCCCAGAGCGTCGACACCTTCCGGCGCGCGTGGGTCGAGACCACCCTGCTGGTCGCGCTCACCGCCTCCGACGAAGTGAACACCAGCATAGCCCTCAATATTAAGAGAGATCCACGCCTCGGTCCCGATCATCGCCACCGCCCGGGCCCAGGCTTCGGCCGACATCCTCAGCCACGCGGGATGTCCGAAAGTTTTCCCCCTCTCCGGGCTCCTCGGCCACTCCCTCTCCCGCAGAACGCTCGGCGGGGACGCCATGACGCACGTCATCGGTCAATTCGAAGCGCTCCTTATCGCGGAGGCCAACGTGTCGGGGACACCTCTGGTCAACAAGACATTGCGTGAAAGCAACCTGCGCAATATGACGGGACTGACCGTCCTCGTGACATGGGAACGCGGCGTCTACCGGGGAGCCGATGCGAACAGGATCCTCACCGACAACATCGGATCAGCCCAGGCGGAGGAGCGTTTCCTGATGTATTACCCTCAGGGGGCCTGAACGCCCTTTCGCCCGGACCTGCCGAGATAGATCCAGGCTCCGGCCGTTTCGACCGCCGTCAGGAGGACAAGGGAAAGGGTGTCGCGGTCGAGCCAGGGGGCGACGCCGCCGGGGGGCACAAAAAGCCTCAGCATAATGGTGGCCATCGGCCACCCAACCGAAAAAATCAGCACCAAGAATCCGACCGCCACCAGGCCCCCCTTCAACCCCTCTTCCTGCCAGTAGAGCGTAAACAGCGTCGCCGCGCCCACTGTGTGCAGATAAAATATCAGGAGCGTGATCACTTCGCCGTCCCGAACAGCGTGCTTTCGACGATGCCGCAGAGAACGTGGGCCACGGTGATGTGTCCCTCCTGTATGCGCTGGATGTCTTCCGAGGGAATGAGGACGGCGTGGTCGCACAGGGGCTTCAGCTTCCCCCCGCCCTTTCCCAGCAAACCGATCGTCACCATACCGCGGGACCGGGCCTCGGCCATGGCGCGGATGACGTTCGGCGAATTCCCGCTCGTGCTGATGCCGATCAGCACATCCGCTTTCGCGCCGAGGGCCTCCACCTGTCTGGAAAATATCTGCTCGAACCCGAGGTCGTTCCCGCCGGCCGTGAGCGCCGACGTGTCCGTCGTCAGGGCGATTGCCGGCAGCGCCGGGCGGGCGGCCCGTGCCATCCGGATCACCAGTTCGGCCGCCATGTGCTGCGCGTCGGCGGCGC
>DATEDB010000207.1:0-3115 GCA_035286625.1 Bacteroidota bacterium | reverse complement strand
GGCCGCCAGAAGGATTTACTCGCGACGGATGAAAAACACGTACGGCGCGAAAAACCCCAGGTCCTGGATGCTCCGGTTCCATACCCAGACCGCAGGGTGTTCCCTGACCGCCCAGCAGCCCGAAAATAACATCGTCCGCACGGCGTACGAAGCGCTTGCGGGCGTCCTCGGGGGAACGCAATCGCTGCACACCAACTCGATGGACGAAACGCTCGCCCTCCCGTCGGAGAAGGCGGTGAAAATCGCCCTGAGGACACAACAGGTCATCGCCCACGAGATCGGCGTCACCAACACCATCGACCCCCTGGCGGGCAGCTACTTCGTGGAGGCGCTTACCGACAAAATGGAGAAGGAGGCGGAATCCTACTTCGAAAAAATCGACTCGCTTGGCGGCGTGATACCCGCCATCGAGGCCGGTTTCTTCCAGAGGGAGATCGCCGAGGCTGCCTACCGCTACCAGCAGGAACTGGACCGCGGGGAGAAGATCATCGTCGGGGTGAACGAATATGTCGAGGAGAACGAAAAAATCGAGATTCCCATTCTCCTGATATCACCCGAGGTGGAAGTCCGGCAGGTGAAGCGATTGAATGAGGTCCGCCAATCGAGGAACCCGGAAGTTGTCCGGGAATCGCTCGAAGCTCTCAGGACGTCGGCCGGAGAGGGGACCAACGTCATGCCCCGGCTCATCGACTGCACCCGGGCCTACGTGAGCCTGGGCGAGATGTGCGGGACCCTGGCGGAAGTCTTCGGCGTCTACGAGGAACCAGCCGTTTTTTAGCCCTTGCAAAGCACCCCGCTTATACTCCTGGCCTCCATGAGGCCGCTGCAGTGGATCAAGAATCTCTTTCTTTTCGCGGCCCTCGTCTTTTCCGGGCATTTGTTCATCGCCCATGACGTCCTGAGGATCTTCCTCGGCTTTTTCTGCTTTTCGCTGGCGGCCAGCGGGGTTTATCTCGTCAACGATATCACCGACCTGGAACGGGACCGCCTCCATCCGGTGAAGTCCTCCAGGCCGCTTCCCTCGGGCGCTCTCTCCATCTCTGCGGCGATCACCGCATCGGTGATCCTGACCCTGGCGGCGCTCGCCGGGGCGTTTCTCCTCGAGCGGAACTTCGGGCTCATACTCCTGACCTACGTCCTGATCAACGTGGTCTATTCCATCAGGCTGAAGAACGTCGTGATCCTGGACGTGATGACCATTGCGGCCGGTTTCGTCCTCAGGGTGGTGGGGGGGGCGGCGATCATCGAGGTCCCCACCTCGGAATGGCTGATCATCTGCACCGTCCTCCTGTCATTGTTTCTCGGATTCAGCAAAAGGAGGCATGAGCTCACGATGCTGGAAACGGACGCCGACGATCACCGTTCAGTCCTGCAGCATTACAGTCCGTATTTTCTCGACCAGATGATCGGGATCGTCACCGCCTCCACCGTGATGTCATACGTGCTCTACACCATTTCCGAAGACACGGTCCACAAATTCGGGACCAAGAACCTTATCTTCACCGTTCCCTTTGTTCTCTACGGGATTTTTCGTTATTTATATCTTGTTCACAAGAAGGAAGAAGGCGGGGATCCCACCAGACTCGCCATCTCCGACCGGCCGCTCCTGGCGAACATGATCCTCTGGATCTGCGCGGCGAGCGTGATTATCTATGGATATGCGGGGACATAATCGGTGAAATCGAAAGTTGCTGTCTTAAAAACCGGGCCGGACACCGTCGTGAAGGATTTCGGAGAGCTGCTCAGGCTCGCCGGTGCGGGGGAGACCCTCGAACGGGGCGCGACAACCATCCTGAAGGACAACATCTCCTGGCATTTCCCGTTCCCGGGGGCCAACACGACGCCCTGGCAGATGGAGGGCACCATCATCGCTCTCAGGGAGTCCGGTTTCGAAGATCTGGTCTGCGTGCAGAATAAGACCGTCGTGACGAACACCTTCAAGGGGGAGGATCTCAACAACTACGTCCCCATTTTTAAGAAATACGGTATCCCCGTCCTGTATAACTTTCGGGAGACCGATATCCGGTGGGTCGATTACCGCCCGAAGGCGAAAATGCACGTCCTTGACAACATCTACCCCGAGGGCATCACGATCCCCGAATATTTTTCGGGCAAGAATATCGTCCACCTGCCCACCGTCAAATGTCATATCTACACCACCACCACGGGAGCGATGAAAAACGCCTTCGGCGGCCTGCTCAACACCAAACGCCATTATACCCACTCCTGGATCCACCGGACGCTTGTCGATCTCCTCGCGATTCAGAAGGAGATCCATTCCGGGATTTTCGCGGTCATGGACGGGACCACCGCGGGCAACGGCCCGGGGCCGAGGACAATGTTCCCCGTCGTCAAGGATTATATCCTCGCCAGCGCCGACCAGGTCGCCATCGACGCCGTTGCCGCAAAGATGATGGGCTTCGATCCTCTGAGCATCGAGTATATCAATGTGGCGCATCAGGACGGTCTCGGGACCGGAGACGTGCGCGATATCGAGATCGTCGGGTCGGACATCTCCGGGGAATCATGGGGATTCCACGTGGGTGACAACGGCGCCAGCATGATCGGAGACCTGATGTGGTTCGGACCGTTGAAAGGCATGCAGAAGATATTCTTCCACACTCCCCTGGTGAATGTCTTTATCTTCGGCTCGGAAGCCTATCGCGACTACTACCGGTGGCCACTCAGGGACAGGAAGGTCTTCGAACGGTGGAAAAAAGAGACCCACTGGGGCCGGTTATTCCACCGGTACGAGACCGGTGAGGTCCCGGCCGAACACGCCGGTGCCGGTCCTGCCGGGCACTAACCCGGTCTTTCCGTGACCGCGCGGCGCCGCGCCGAGGCCCTGCTCCTGGCGGCCACAGTCATCTGGGGCAGCACATTCGTCCTGACCAAGGGTATCCTCGTCGAATCCACGCCGCTGATCTACACCTCCATCAGGTTTTTACTCGCCTCGCTCATCGTCGGCATCATCTTCCGTAAACGGATCGTCACTCTCGGCCGGGCGGCGATGTACCCCGGGTTGATCCTTGGAAACCTTCTTTTTATGGGTTTCGCTCTCCAGACGATCGGGCTGGAATCCACCACCGCCTCGAAATCCGCCTTCTTCACGGGG
>DATEDB010000206.1:0-8236 GCA_035286625.1 Bacteroidota bacterium | reverse complement strand
GGTCGGCCCCGCCACGACGAAAAAATTATGCTCGTTCATCGAATCCCGTCTGGACGAAATCGACGGGATCATTTTTGAAGATTACAACAAGGGGGTCATCGGCCGCGACCTTATCCGGAGGGTCACCGCGCTCGCCCGCCGGAGAGACGTTCCCGTCACGGTCGATCCCAAGTTCGAAAATTTCTTCGATTACCCCGGCGTCACCGTTTTCAAACCCAACAAAAAAGAAACGGAAGAGGCCCTGGGGGTGAAACTGACGGACCAGAAAGGGATCGAGGCGGCGGGCAGGTCGCTGATGAAAAAACCCGGTCCGAGGAACATCCTGATGACACTGGGAGACCAGGGCATGATGCTGTTCGAGGAGGACGGCAGCGTCTCGCACGTCCCCACCAAGGCGAGGAATGTGGCGGACGTCTCCGGCGCCGGCGATACCGTCATCGCGACGCTGACGATGGGACTGCTGGGCGGGGCCAGCGTCCGGGAGGCTTCGTGCCTGGCGAACTTCGGCGGCGGGGTCGTCTGCGGTTACGCGGGCATCGTCCCGATCGACAGGGACGAGCTGGTGCAGGCCGTCCTCGCCGAGGTTGACCACCCGGCGGCCGGGAAATTATCCTGATGGGGACCATTCTGCGGCGCGGGGAGCTGGCGGCAGTACGCTCACGATTTCGTGACGGCAAGAAGACCGTGGTATTCACCAACGGGGTGTTCGACATTCTCCACCGCGGCCATGTGGAATACCTCGCCAAGGCCAGGAGTCTCGGGGATGTCCTGATCGTGGGGATGAACACGGACGCCTCGGTGAAGCGGATCAAGGGACCACGGCGCCCCATCGTCCCCGAGCAGGACCGCGCGTTCATCCTTTCACACATCGATTGCGTGGATTTCGTGTGCCTGTTCACGGAAGACACTCCCGAATCCCTCATCTCCGAGCTTGTTCCCGACGTGCTGGTGAAGGGCGACGACTGGAAGCCCGACGCGATCATCGGGCGGGATATCGTTGAGAAAGCAGGGGGACGCGTGGTGACCATCGAGTTCGTGCCCGACCGGTCCACGACCGGGATTATCGAACGGATACTCGATCAATGCGCCTGACGGTTTCCGACCGGATCCTCGCCGCGCTGCTGCGCATCTTCAAAGTCATCGCCTACCTCGTTTCCACGGTCCTGATTTTCCTGATCCTCGCCGGCGTCCTGACGCAGACCCCTTACCTGCGAAACCTGATCAGAACCTACCTGGTTTCGACTCTTTCGAAAAACATCAACGGCACGCTGCACATCGGGCGGATCGAGGGTAATATGATCAGCGGTTTCAGCCTGGATTCGGTGTCGATAGACCAGGGAGATCGCGAGATCATCTCGATCGGAAGAATCGTCTGCATGTACGAACCGCTGGGATTTCTCCGCCGGACCATCAACATCACGAAACTCGTGGTCGACGCGCCCAGGCTCACCCTGGTCAGGACCTCCGGCGGAGCCTGGACGATCGCACACCTGTTCAGGGCGCCCGCCGACACGACCGACTCCGCCGCCGGGTGGACAATCCACCTCGAGCACTTCCTGTTTCGCTACGGGAGTCTCGAGGTGGATGATTCGACCATCGCGGCCCGACCCCGCTTTGCTGCGGAGGATCGCCCCGGGTTCGACACCAGTCGACCGGAGGTGTCGTTTCCGACGGCGCGGCGGTTCACGATCAGCGACGCGAGGTTCGAGGGTTCCCTCTCGATCGCCGGAGGCGGGCACGACCTCGTGGTCACGCGCATGAGCTGGTACTCCATCGACCCGGATTTCGAACTCCAACAACTGGAGGGCGCGTTTCACATCGATCGCAGCCGGACGGTCGTCTCCGACCTCGTCATTCAATCCCGGGGGAGTTTCCTCCAGCTCGACGCCTCGATCGGGCGGTCCCTCATCGAAGGCGTACCATCGCTCGAAGCGCTCAGGGACGATTCCGTTTCGCTGAGGCTCGAAGCCGGGAACATCGACTACGACGAATTACGGAAGTTCCTCACCTACATCCCGCGGACGTCCGGATCGGCGTCCGTGAAGTGCGAAGCCGACGGTGTGTTCGGAAACCTAAGGATATCCGGGCTGCGCGTCACCACGCCCCAGAGCGACGTTGCCGTTTCGGGCAACGTCGGGCGGCTCAATACGCCGGAGGATCTTTACCTCGACGTCGCCATCGCGCCGAGCAGCGTGACCATGCGCGACCTCGACATCTTCATCTCACAGATTCCCGAGGACATCCTCTCCCCGGACCTCCCCATCGGGATCTCGGGCAGGTACGTCGGCCAACCGCTCGATTTCAACACCGACCTGGTCCTGGACGGCGGGTTCGGGCACGCCGCCGGCCGCGCCGCCCTCCATCTGGGGGCAGACCCCGCCGCGTACACCGCCTCCTACATGCTCCGGGATTTCAACCCCGGGACGCTGTTCGGGATCCGGTTCGCCCCGACGACACTGAACGGCAGGGTGGACCTCCAGGGGGAGGGCTTCACACCGGAGGAAATGAAAACGAATTTCCTGTTGATCCTCGACTCCTCGGCGTTCCGGGGAATCCCCCTCCGGGACCTTCAGGCCAGCGGTACGCTCACCGCCGGCGCCCTGGACGCCGAGGTCCACGCACGGTCCGGACGGACCGTCGCAGACGCGACTTTCGACGTTCGGTTCGCAGGCGACACCATATCGGTGCGCAACGCCGACGTCTCGGTCAGCGACCTCGATCTCGCGGACCTTCTCAAGGACTCGTTATACCGGAGCGATATCACCGCAAGGGGCCGGCTGTCGTTCCATGCGTCCTCGGTGGACGACCTCAACGCTGAGGCGGCCCTCGTCCTTTACCCCTCCCGCTTCCGGGAGCACGAAGTGGGCGCCGACTCGGTCCTGTTCACGCTCGATCAGC
This sequence comes from Bacteroidota bacterium, assembly GCA_035286625.1. Lineage (GTDB taxonomy): Bacteria > Bacteroidota > Ignavibacteria > UBA10030 > SZUA-254 > SZUA-254. Next base: position 5,338 of record DATEDB010000206.1, on the reverse strand, counting down.
GCGACCCGGCGAACAAACTGCTCAGCTTGAATTCCTCCCTGGCCGGGATCGATCTCGGGGGCGCATTCGATCTCGATCTGCTCGAAGAAACGATTTCCGAGCGGTTGTCGGCGATCGGGGGGGCCATCGAACAGCACACGGTCCCTCCCGGGCGAAGGGCGTCCGCTCCGAAGGAAGTCCGGGGAGGCCGGGCGCATGACCCCGGGGCGGGGGCGATGAACTTCACCTACCGGGTGAGGATCAGCAACCTGCTGCCCGTCGGGGAATTCTTCAACACGACACCGTTCAACATTCACGGGGACCTGTCCGGCCGGTTCGAAAGCGATCCGGACCACCTGGCCCTCAGCCTCAGGGGAAACCTCCAGGAATGTTATATCGGGACGATCTCCAGCGGCTCCCTGTACAGGGACGCGACCATCGATCTCACCCTCTCCAGCGAGGGCGACAGCGCGATTCTCGAGAACCTCTCGTCGGATCTCAACGTGAAAATCGGGTCCGGGATCATTGGCGGCAGGCCCGTCGACAACGTGACGATCAGGATCGCTTACGGCGATTCGAAGGGGATCATCTCGGCGTCGGCGAGAATCGATTCCACGCTCGAGATCCGCGGCAACGGCCAGGCCTCCATCCAGCCCGGGGCCTATATCGTCGACCTCGACACATTCAGAATCAACATGCCGGATTACGGCTTGACGAACGACCAGGATGTCCAGTTCAGGCTCAGCGATGAGGGGCTCAGGGTGATGCACGCGGTCTTCAGGCGCGGTAACGAGGAGATCTCGGCGCGCGGGCTCCTCGGGCAGGAGGGAATTCTGGACGCCGGGTTGACCATCAGGCGGTTCGACCTCTCAGTCCTGAACGACCTCCTCCCCTATCCGGAGCTGAAATCTCCCGGGAACGGCTTCATGGGGTCCGTCGGGGGCGATGTAACGTTGCGCGGATCGCTGCTGGAGCCGGAATTCACGATCTCGGCCGTCAGCGAGCACTTCATTCTCAGGAAGACCCGGCTCGGGCTCGTCGAAGCGAACATGAATTTCGCCGGCGGTCGTCTCGGTGTCCTGATCCAGACCAAACTGAACAGGACCGCTCCCAGCCCCATACTCACGATCGAGGGCTTCATGCCGGCGGAGTTCTCATTCACACGTCCGGGGAACCGCTTCCCCGACGAAGAACAGAACATCCGCGTCCATGCCGCGAATTTCGACATCAGCATCTTCGACCCGCTCATCTCCGAGCTCCAGAACATGACCGGCCGGGTGAACAGCAATCTCGTCATCGGGGGGACCCCCCAGCACCCCGTCTATTCGGGCAGCATGGATTTTCAGGACGTGAACTTCCTCTTCGTCCCGAACAATATTTCCTACCTCATGAACGGCACGATCCGGGCCGAGGGTTCACGGCTCGTACTGGGCGGGTTCAGCGTCGAGAACATGCCGAGCGCGCGGCCCCCGGGCCGGATGGAACTCAGCGGCGCCATTACGACGGACCGGTTCAAGCTGGACAGTTTCGACATCACGGGGCGGGGCAACCTCCTCGTCATGGCCGAGGAAACCCGCCGCGCCGTGCCGACGATGTACGGACCGTTGTTCATCCGCACCGACTCGGCCGGGTTGAACCTGAGCGGAAATCTTTCACGCCCGTTCCTGCGCGGAAACGTCCTGGTGACAGACGCGTTCATCACTTTCCCGCCCAAGAACCGGCAGCAGACCGTCCAGGGTTTCCGCACGCTGAATTATATCGTCGTCAACGATACATCCGCCGGCTACACCACCGAGGAGCTCTTCCTGAAACCGTTTTTCGAATCGGGAGATTCACTTTCCGCGGGGGCCGACGGCGGGGGCCTGCGCGGGGGAACGACATTCATCGACCGGCTCCGGTACGATCTCAGCGTCGAGACCCGCGGCACGCCGTCGATACGCTTCATTTTCTCACAGCTTTCCGACGAGGTCCTCTACGCCGAACCGAAGGGACGGGTGAGCCTGATCAACGAACAGGGTGAACCGAGGGTCTACGGCACGATCGAAATCGGCGTCCCGTCGTATTACAAATTCTATCAGCGTTTCGACGCGACCGGCAAATTGAAGTTCGTCGGGCCCTGGGATAATCCTGAACTGGACATCCGGGCGACCTACGAGGCCTCGCACATCACCTACAGCGACCAGACGGGCGAGAGTGAGGCGGTTCCCCGTCGAGTGCAGGTGCTCCTGGAGATCAGCGGCAGGCGTTACGAGCCGGCCCTGAAAATGACGCTGAGGGAACAGACCTCCAATTCGGGGACGTACGTCGACCTGTCCGGGAATTCCACGCCCGCGGAGACCCAGTCGGACGCGATCTCCTTCATCCTGATGGGAAAATTTTCAAATGAACTCACCTCGAGCGATAAATCGACAATCGCCGGGGACGTCACACCGGGGACCGGGGCCATGGTCGGATCGATCCTCACCTCGAGCCTTCTGACAGGAGTCCTGGAGGACTATATCCGGCAGGAACTACCGTTCATCCGTAGCGTCGATGTCACGTACGAGGGCGGCTCCTCCCCGGGGACCAACGTCCAGGTCTCGGCCAACGCCCTGAAGGGCTATCTCCGGGTGGGAGGCAAAATACTGAGCGACGTGGGCCGTGCCAGCGTCAGTTACAGGGCGAGCCTCGGGGATATTTTTGACGCCGGGTCGATCCGGAACCTTTTCTTCGAAATCGAACAACGCATCGAAACTGAGACGCAGAAAAATAAGAACACCGTCGAAGGACGCATCTACTACCGATTCTCATTCTGAGTGATCATGGTCCAAATTAAGACAGACACGCTCCGTGAACAGATCCTGCAATTTTTCGCAAGGCACAGGAACGAATCGTTCAAACCGGCGGTCCTGGCTCGCCGTCTCTCGGTAAAAACCGACGGGGAGATCGCCGCGTTCAGGGCGCTGTTGAACGAGATGCACAAGGAAGGGGCCATCGAGCGGCTGAAAGGCGGACATTATGGCCACACCATGGCCCCGCTCTCGAACCGCCTCACCGGGATCTTCCGCGGCATCAGGCAGGGGCAGGGACTCGTCGAGACGACGGGTCCTCCGCCCGTTCAGAAAATCCTCATCACACAAAAATTCAGGGGCACGGCCCTCGACGGCGACACCGTCGGCGTGAGCGTCTTTGCGCGGCCCGCCCTGACCGGGGAGGACGCCGATGCCCTCCCGGAAGGTGAGGTCGTGGAGATCGTTTCCAGGAGGACACGGAGCGTCATCGGGACGTTTGAAAAGGGGAAAAATTTCTTTTTCGTCATCCCCGACTCATCGCGCATCGGCAGGGACATCTACATCCCGCAGGGCAAGACCGCCGGCGCGAGACAGGGCGAGAAGGTGGCGGCGAAAATCGTCTCCTGGGAATCGCCCAACCTGAACCCCGAGGGTGAAATCGTCTCCGTGCTGGGGAAAGCCGGGGAAGTCCACGTCGAGATGAAGGGAATCCGGGAAGAATTCCAGCTGCCTGATGAGTTCCCGGCCGCCGTCCTGCGCGAAGCCGACGCGATCCCGGACGACATCCCCGCCGTCGAGATACGCCTCAGGCTGGACCTCAGGGACCTCGTCACCTTCGCGATCGACCCCGCCGACGCCAAAGACCATGACGACGCCCTCTCCATCCGGGAGCTGGACGGCGGACGGCTGGAGATCGGCGTCCACATCGCGGACGTGTCGAACTACGTCACCGAGGGCTCCGCTCTCGACGCCGAGGCGATGGCCAGGGGGACCAGCGTGTACCTGCCCGGTACGGTCATCCCGATGCTTCCCGAAAAACTCTCCGCCGACCTGTGCAGCCTGATGCCCAACGTGGACCGGCTCGCCTACAGCGTCCTGCTCGAGTATTCCGGCGACGGGCGACTGGAAAATTATTCGATCCGTAAAACGGTAATCCACTGCAGCGACGGCTTCAGTTACGAGGAGGCCCAGCGCGTGCTCGACACGGGGAGCGGCCCCTGCATCAAAGAGCTCAGGGCCCTCCACCGGATCAGCCGCATCCTCCTGGAAGCCCGGACGCGGGACGGAAGCATCGATTTCGACACGCCGGAGGTGGCGTTCAGGTTCGACGCGAAGGGCTTCCCGACGGAAATCCTAAAGAAAGAACGACTCGATTCGCACAGGCTGATCGAAGAGTTCATGCTCCAGGCGAACCGGACCGTCGCCGGGCACATCGGCCGCGCAAGGAAGGGTTGCGGCGCCAGGCCATTCGTGTACCGTATCCACGACTACCCCGAACCGGGGAAACTCAGTGATTTTTCCTCGTTCGTCCAGCATCTCGGTTATTCCTTCCACGTCAAAAGCGGCGTGACGTCCCGCGCCTTCCAGAACCTCCTGGCTTCCGTGCACGGGAAGGAGGAAGAAAACGTCGTCAACGAACTCGCCATCCGGACCATGGCCAAGGCCGTCTATTCGGAGGGGAACATCGGGCATTTCGGATTGGGCTTCAAGTTTTACACGCACTTCACCTCCCCGATCCGCCGCTACCCGGACCTGATCGTTCACAGGCTCCTGTACGAATACGAGCACCGCGGGGCCGGCGCGAGGACGGAGATCTGGAAGGACCGGCTCCCGGGAATCTGTTCATACTCCTCGACGAGGGAAAGAATCGCGACCGACGCCGAACGAGCGTCGGTAAAAGTCATGCAGGTGGAATACATGAAACGGCACGTCGGCGACCTGTTCGACGCGATCGTTTCGGGCGTCACGAACTTCGGCCTGTTCGTGGAGATCAACGACCTGCTCGTCGAGGGGCTGATCCGGCTGCGCGACCTGGAGGACGATTTTTACGTCTTCGACGAAAAGAAGTACCAGCTTGTCGGCCGCAGGACAAAGCGGATCTACCGGCTCGGGGACAGGGTGAGGGTCAGGGTGGTCCGGGTGGATCCTGAAGACCGGCAGATCGACTTCATGATCGTCGAAGCCGAAAAGAGGAACGAGACTGCAGGGTCCGGCGAGAACCGGGAGAAGAAGGGAGACGGCGACCGGCGCCACAGGAGGGGCCGGGCGACCCCGGGATCGCGGGGGAACCGGCGCCGGCAGAGGCGTTAAACGATCTTTCAGGCCTCCCGCGCCAGGAGCAGCCAGCCCGCCGGGGCGAAATTCAGGTCGGGCCACGCCCTCGAAAGGAGAGAGACGGCCAGCAGCGCGAAGGCGTGATAAAACTGGTAGCGGACCGCGGTGTCAAAGCGTTGTTCATTTTTTCCCCCGTTCCCCGGTCACCGCCGTGTGCACTCCCCCCCTGATATTGTAGTCCACTTCAACGCGCATCCAGACCGGACTGCAGCACCGGACAAGGTCGTCGAGCACCCGGTTGACGACATGTTCCT
>DATEDB010000205.1:0-9789 GCA_035286625.1 Bacteroidota bacterium | reverse complement strand
TCATCCGGGAAACCGCCTGAGCCGCCTGACCCGACCGGGGGCGGGCCTGCTCCGGGGGAAATTAGGATACGGGTCAAATGGTTGGTACATTACTGCGAGGTTCGCACCGCTTTCACACCTGAAATCGCGATTCGAGACCGGAATCCCCGGTTTACCGCTCAGCAACCCGCATATCGAAAGGAGACTGTTTGAAAATTATTGCAGGAAATTTATCAAGGGAAATCACGGAAAAGGAGCTGCGTACTGAATTTGCCGCGTTCGGAGAAGTCGCCTTCATCAACCTCGTCTGGAACCGTTTCGACAGGAATGCGGATGGATTCGGCATTATCGAGATGCCCGGCGCCGATGAAGCGACATCAGCAATCGCCGGGTTGCACGGAAAAAAAATAAGGGGCCGTGAACTCAAGGTCAACGCGGCGTAAACCCCTTGCTCCCGTTTCCGACGAACTCACAACGAACACACGCTCTCCAGGCCGTCCTGTGCCCGGGATAACCGCATGCAGAAGATCCCTTTGAAAGAACGATCCCCGGCACGGCCTCTCCCCGACAGGTGGGAATTTTACAAGGACCGGAGCGACCGGTGGCAGTGGAGGAAATTCGCTGAGAAAAAAGTCGTCGCCGTTTCAGGCGACGGGTTCTACTCCAAGCAGGCCTGCGTGAACAACGCGCGGGTCAGGGGGTATTCAGGCTCCTGACGGCAGAGTGACCGCCGGAAGCCCCGGCCTCAAAAGTGTTCGTGTACCCTCCCGCGTATCCCCGTCTATTCCAACCCAAATTCCGCCAGCGTGTGCGTCAGGATTTCAATGTTGCGGGTCAGCGCACGAATTGTCATGTATACATTCGGCTGGTGCCCGAGATACTCGTCGCCGGGTAGATTCGGACCGAAGACGACCGCGTTTGGAATCCTCCTCGCATATGTCCCCATCGCTCTTCGGGTCGTTGTACAGAGGTTCGCTGAGATACAGCTGGTGGAAGATGGCGATCCCCGCACCGGCGCTGAATTCCCGCATATGCTTTTCAAGCATCCGCTTGATTTCCGAAAGATCGGATCCCTTCGGCACACGGAAATTAAACATGAACATGACACTGTCCTCATCACACCGGAACATGTCGCCGGCCACGGTAACGTTTCCGATGAACGTGTCGGTGGCGCGATCCCGAGCGATGTTCCGTCGAGCTCCAGCCCGATGTACCCGGCTCCGAACCGGGCCATCAGGCTGATCGGATTCCGCGCCGGGTGAACGTCGCGGTCGCACTTCCGGGGACGATCGACGGCGAGAGGCCGCTTTGCAGATCGACCAGGTTCAGACCGGTTTGCAGAGCGTCGGCTCCCCTGGACGTTTTCAACCACAAACCGCACCATCCCTTCTCCGCGCAGAATACCGGGTAGGCGAAATCCACGACAACGGTTTTCGCAGGCGGTGCGTTCGATTTCAGATAGGTGGTGATATCCTCGTTGGCCGACTCCTCGTCTGATCCCACCAGGAGTATCAGCCTGTTTCGCAGGGGCAGACCGCTGTCAAGGAGCGCGCGCATCCCGTACATGATGGCGACCAGGGCACTCTTGTCATCGATCGCGCCCCTGCCCCAGATCACGCTATCGGTGATTGCCCCGCTTCACGGACCGCTCGTCCAGGATTTTTCCTCCACCGGCCGGACGTCCGTATGGACCATCAGTCCGAACGACTCCCCGCCGTCACCCACCCAGATTTCCTGGACAAAACCGTCGATGTCGCGGAATCCGAGACCGAGTTTTTCCGCCAACCCCTGAAGGTATGTCTTTTGCCGTACGAATTCGGGATTGAGCCGGTTGCGGACATCGGTCGCGAACGTCCTGAATTGTATCAGCCGCGAGGTGGCCGAGATAATGTCATCCCGGTAAAAAACCCGGGCGTAGGCGTGCAGCATCCATGCGAGCCGGTTACGGCATGCGACATCGTATTGTCCGTTCAAACATCTTTCCAGCTGGTCTGCAACCCTTTTCTCCCCGGAGCGCCTCAGCTCCATCATGACCAACTCAGCATACTGTTTGAAAACGAGCGGCCCGGTTCTTCCGGCGGGAACAACCGCAGTCGATATGAATTCGGAAGATTTATCCTCGAGTATCCGGGTGAGTGTGGTGTCTCCACCGGCTCCACCGGCTCTACCGGATTGAATGCACGTGAGGAGCAGGAGAAGCGGTAGCGCGGTAAACTTTATCTTCATCGTATCTCTCCGAGAATAGAATAAACAGGAATATCCGACCGGACAGGGAAATATACGATAGTGTCCCCCGGGGGACAAATCGCGCGGCACACACGTCCAGGTCGTGGACATGGAGAAGCAAACCCCTGTCGGGGATATCCCCAACACCAACGGCATCCACGGGATTGCCATCGCTCACCAGTTCGGGAAAGGATATATCAGCGCCGGCGGGGACACCGCCGTCACGGTGTTCGATCTCAAGACGTCGAATACACTGATGGTCATCAGGATTCCCGCCATCGATGCGACTACATTAAAGATGCTCGCCAGGCGGCCCATCGCGCCCGGGGAGGAACCCTCGGGTGCTGAGATCGATGCACTCAGGAGGCCGCTTCCGGGCTCACGTCCGGGCCTGATGGGCTATTGACTCCCGGTTTTCCCGGTCGTACATTTATTGGGTGGGGATGGAGCGCCCGCTCCCACCCTCAACCATGATCCCCACCCAGGTCGAGATGTGTCAGAGTCCGAAATATTGCCTTCCCGGGACAGTCGCCTATCTCTGTTTCGTCATATTCCTCGCCCACAACCGTTGTACATCTCAAACCGGCTGGGAGATCCTTGCGGGAGGCGCGCGCGTCGATCTGAGCCCCCGCTGTGTCGCCGTCATCGATTCCACTCACGCCGTCATCGCCGGGGTGACCGGATACATCTTTAAAACGACCGATGGCGGTACCCACTGGTCAAAATCGCGCAGCGGCACCGATGCGGATCTCGAGGGAATCTGTTTCGTCGACCGCGATCACGGCACAATCGTCGGGAACTCCAGTACGATCCTGCGTACGGTCGACGGCGGAACCACCTGGCGAAAACAGGAAAACGGACCCTTCGGATCGTACACGCAATTTCTGACCGTCGCCTTCAGCGATTCCGAAACCGGCGTGGCGGCGGGATGGTACGGCAAAGTGTTCCATACCTCAGACGGAGGCGAGTCGTGGACCCGGTCAGAGATCACCATCTCGCAGGGCTATCCCAGGCGGGTGCGGCTGCGTGGCCTGCATGGTACAATGGTGGGCACCAACGGGAGCATCTACCGCACCACAGACGGCGGCGGCAGCTGGTTTGCCCAACCATCCCATTCGACACTTCAGCTCTATGATGTATGGATGGCGGAGACGCTGCGCGCGATCGCCGTCGGCGACTGGGGTTTGATCCTGCGCACCGTGGACGACGGAACGACCTGGAACCAGGTGCCGCTGGGGACCTATGATCACCTGCGCTCAGTCGTATTTTATGATTCGCTCGAGGGGATCATCGGCGCTCTGAACGGTTCGATATTTCGGACGGTTGACGGGGGGATCACGTGGTCGGGTCCATCGGCCACCCCGATGAATTCGGTGGACGACCTCTCTTTCGCCGGGTCGGGATGTGGCATGGGGATCACCAGAAATGACGGAAACATCTTCATGACGGAGGATGGAGGGGAGAGCTGGACGCGAATGGACTATTCCTGGTTGGGATCATATTTCGGCGTATCCACGATAAGCCCCGATTCGGTCTGCGCGGTGGGGGAAGGCGGAAGGATCGTGTTTTCCCACGATGGGGGAAACGAGTGGGAAGAACAACCCGCGCCAACGGGCGCCACCCTCCGCGGAGTGGAATTTTACGATTCCAAAACAGGGTGGATCGTCGGGGATTCCGGTGTGATTCTTCACACAACAGACGCGGGACTTACCTGGGATCGACAGGAAAGTCGTACCGATCGCACCCTCCACGCGGTCTCATTCCCCGACTCCCACACGGGTGCCGTTGTCGGCGAAGATAACACGATTCTCCGGACAACCGACGCGGGGAGCACCTGGACCTCCCGGACGGGCGACATCGTAGATGACTGGTCCGCGGTTTCCTTCATCGACGCCGGGCACGGGGCCGTTGCCGGGAGCGGCGGCGCCCTGATCGCCACATCGGACGGGGGTTCGACGTGGGACCTCATATACAGGGCGGTCAATCTTTACGGGGTGGATGTCATCGACAGGGATGTCATGCTCGCCGTGGGTCACCTTGGTTCCTACCCCCAAATGAATCTCATCCGGACGACGGACGGCGGAATCAACTGGATTCCGGGTACTTTCGAACTGTGGTCTCCCCGGGGGATATCGTTCGCGGCGATGAATTTCGGCTGTGTCGTGGGGCAGAAAGGCAATGTGTTCGTGACCCAGGACTCGGGAAACACCGGGATCAACCGCAGTCCCGCGATCCACACACTCAACGCGGTCTCCATGGCAGGACCAAGGGCGGCCTTCACCGCGGGCGATTCAGGCATCATCCAGAAAATGCTGACCCCGGGCGACATCGGGGGGGTCGTCTATGACGACCGGAACCAGGACGGCGTAAAAAATGCCGACGAAAGGGGCCGGGCCGGGTGGAAGGTGTATATCGATGGTCCGGTCAGGGACAGCCTCACCACCGACACCGAAGGAAGGTACCTGTTCGGATCCCTCCCGTACGGGTCATATCGCATCCGGCACGAGGTGAGACGGTTTTTCGATGAAACCACACTCTCCAATGCGGGTTTTACTCCCGGCATGATCTCCTATCAGCACGAACACGTGACGGATCACGATTTTGGAATCACGGGTCCCCACGTCCGCCTGCGAATACCGGTATACGTAAGCGACAACACAGCCTTCGGGCACCGGTACCTCTGGTGCGGAATTCGTCCCGGGGCGACTTTTGGAATCTGGGGAGTGGATTCGGGGACGTCGGTGGCAGATTCCATCGAGGGCGAACACGAAATACCTCCACGGTCGTTCGCCGAAAGCATCGGACTGTTCGACGCGAGGTTCACCGATCCCCGTCAGCCCCTGAACACCTACAGTACCCGGTTCGGGGAAGGCTCGTGGACAGACGCCAGGCCCTACGTTTCATTCACCCAGAAGGACACCTTCCTGCTCAGTTTTCTCCCGGGATACTATTACGGCGGCGGTTATCCGATCACCCTGCGGTGGCCCCATGGTGTGGTTTCACAGAGCTTCGGCGGCCCGGTGTCCCTGATGGCGAACGGAGGGGGTTTGGTCACCGACATGAAATCTGTCGACAGCCTGACAATCACAGACCCTGCGATCAGTTCGTTATTCCTGATTTCACAATCACCGGTATTCCCGAACGATTGTCTGCCGAAATGGCGCGTCGTCTCACTCCCCGCCCCGGTTGGAGACGGGAGCATCCGATCCCTCTTCCCCTCTGCGACATCCAGGGCCTATTCATTCGTCCCGGGCATCGGATTCGAGGTCCATGACACGCTCCATCCGAACACGGGATACTGGTTGAAATATGCGCCCGGATTGGACAACCTTGCGTATGACCCCGCGGCGAGGCCGCGCGATACGGTCAGTGTGTCCGCGGGCTGGAACCTGATCGGTTCGCTGAGCGTCCCGGTGGACGTGAACTCTGTAACGACGGATCCCGCCGATCTCAAACTCGGTTATTTCTTCGGGTTTGAGAGCGGTTATTCCGTCGCGGACAGTTTATTGCCGGGGAAGGCGTACTGGGTGCGGTCCGACTGGGAGGGGAGGATCATCCTCGATCCTGAGACCCGCGCCGGGCCCCTCAAGATCCTCGCCCGTTCAGGCCTCAGACGCACCCTGAATGAATCCGGGGAAATTCGATTCACTGATGCGTCGGCGAACTCCGCCTCGCTCTTCCTCTCGGATCGTGACGGGACAGATCGATCAGCCGGGTTCCTCCCTCCTTTCCCCCCGGCGGGCGGGTTCGATGTCCGTTACCGAACAGACCGGTTTGTGGAGACCTCCGGGGAGGGGCAACTGACCGGGCATCCCGTCTGGATCTCGTCCGCCGATTTCCCCCTGGCGATCACGCTGTCGCGTTCTCCTTCATCTGCGGTTTCAGTGAGGTATGCTGGCGAGATCATTCCACTGGAGCAGGGTCGTCCGATCACCATCGACGATAAATGGAGTCTCCAGATGAACGATACCGACCGGAGAGTCGTACTGACGGTCATCCTCACCGGACAGTCGGGGTCCCCGGCGTCCTATGCCCTCTTTCAAAATTATCCCAACCCTTTCAATCCCACGACCCTCATTCCCTATTCCCTCCCAGTGCCGAGCCGGGTAAAACTCTCGATCTACGACCTCATCGGACGGCTGGTTCTCGTGCTTGTCGATGAAGCGCAGAACGCTGGAACGAGATCCGTCTCCTGGAACGCCCGGAATGTCGCAAGCGGAATGTATTATTGCCGGATGGAGGCGGCCGCCCTCGACGATCCGGGACGATCATTTTCCGGCGTGAGGAAGCTGGCCGTCGTCCGATGACCCCCCGGGGTGACACCACTCGAGGATGACGAAAAAATCGCGACTTCGTCCGCGAAACGCCTCCGCGCTGACGTATATGCCGTTTGTAGGTATACCACGATTTCTTGATTTTTTTCTTTTTTCATGGTACCTTTTTCTGTAAGGGGTGATACACGCCTCAGAACCCCATACAGCATGATCGCCACCCCCCCAAGAGGTCGATTGTGAAGTCCATCCTCATACTGACATTCCTGATTCTCATCTCATGTGACACCAGCGGACAGAAACGTTATCTCGTCTCCCCCACCAGCGAAGTGTACGAAATCACTTCAGACCAGAGCGCATTATCCCTGGTCAGAAAGTTGAACGGTGCCGATCGGGCGGCGGCATCGGGCGTCTGCACAGACAGAGCCACATTCGGTTATCCGTTAACGGCGTTCCCGGTTACGCAGGTCTACAAGACGTTTCCAAAAGATATCATCGGCCAGTGGTTCGTCGCCAAGGCGACGGGGACGATCGACACAGTCTTCTGGTACATGCCCGGAGAGATCAACACGTACGACTCGACACTTTATTCCCGCATCCAGCAATCTAACATAGGTCCGGACTACGGTCCCGGCGTCCGGCCCGGACCATACGATCCCCCATGCCAGAGCTGGGGTTACTGGATAAACACCAACGACCCGGACCAGGGTGTGGCGGCCTTTATCGAGGAAGCGACAGACACCACCTGGGTTTCAACGATCAACGGTCCCGTTCCTTCGGTCCCACCGTTCAATCCCGAGATTTGGGGTTGGGGAGGTGTCGCCCTGAAGGCCCGTCCGGGGATCAATTACTATGACCTCGGGTTTCTGGGTGCACCGTTCGTGACAGTGGGTGATAAACTTTTCATATCTTTCCGGGTTAATTTCAATCCGTCGTACCACCAGCATCTGCACTGGTGGGAGCTGGGCTCAACGGAATTCGCTCTCTCCGGATTTCGTGTGACACCATCGGACGAGGACTACCCCTCCAGAAGCTGGAAATTCAACGAGCACGATTATAATATCTACGACGGGGCATACCCCTTCTGCGCCGGCGTCCCGGCTGAAAGCCTGAAGCGGGGCTGGATTGCCCGGGGAGGGATGGGTCCGGATTCCACAGACGTGTTGGTCTATAACATGTGGTACAGCATGACTGTGACATCGAACACCCCACCCACAATCGAATATCAGGAACGGCTCCCGTCGACATTCAGTACGGCGGCGCGACCCCTCCAGGCCCTCATCACCGATTGCAGCCCTTCCTGGCAATGGTGGGCCGGTGTCCGGTCGGCGAGCATACGGTACACCGTCAACGGCGTGGAGCAACCCGACATCCTGATGAACGATCTCGGGGGCGATGTGTGGGAAGGGATTATTCCGGGTCAACCGCCACCGGCCATCATGACATACAGGATCGTCGCGACGGATCTGGAAGGGGCGACGTCATCCGGTCCGCCGAACTCCTATTCGGTCATCCCCTTCGGGAACGTATGGTACGACATCGATACAGGGGCCGCGTGCGTTACATACGACATCCTGAGCACCGGGACGACTGTCCCGAATTCCAGTTTCTTCCTCCCATCCACAGCCAATCCCGGCGGATCGCCCACCGATGACGGAACCGCAGGACCCTTCGACATGGGGTCGACGTATACGATATTCGGCGACACCTTCAGGTACGCGTGGATCGGTGTTGACGGGGCGATCGGCCTGGGAAAAACTCCCACAGACACTGTCGGGATCACCGATTTCGGCGGCCATCAGCCAAATATTTTCCCGCCTTTCGACACTGCGAGAATCTTAGACCTGCCGGGCGCATACATTTCCCCCTTCTGGGCGGACCGCGTCGTGGAAGACTCCTCCGGGATGTACGGCAGGGTCGTCTACGGCAACGAGGGCGATACGTGCCTGTTCATCGTCGAGTGGGACTCGCTCGCCGTCGCGGGTCCGGACACATCCTACCAGGATGACGCACGGTTTCGCGTAATCCTGAACCGCTGCACCGGGTCGGTGGAATTTCAATATGACGACATGGGCAATTACGGCCTGGACAGCGCGAACATCACCGGGATGCAGGCGGACTCCGGCGCATTGACCGGACCCGATCCCGCATCAGTCACGCTCAACATACTCGGCTATCCTGCCGGGACCCGGCCGCACGATAACTGGTGCGTGAAATTGTATCCCACCGTCGGCGCTCTCGTTCAGAACGGGTGGAACATGGTCGCGCTCTCCGCCCTGCCCATTGACGAGAACTATTCGGCCTCCGTACTTTTTCCCGGGGCGACATCGAAATTCTACTGTTTCCCATACACCGGCACCTGCCCTGACGCGCTGACCCAGGGGAGAGGATACTGGATGAAATTCCCGGAAGCAGGCAGGTACGGTCGTTCGGCCGGGACGTTTTTCCGGGAGGTGAGCGTGCCGGTTGCCGATAAGTGGAACATGATCGGCGGCACGTCGGGATTCGTGGATGTCGGCGCCATTGTTCCGGGCGGGACATCGATCACCACTCCCTTCTGGGGATACGGACCGGAAGGATATTACATCGCGACGACCATCCAACCCGGGACGGGATACTGGGTGAAGGTGGCCGGCGCCGGGACTCTCAGGATGACCTCTTTAATGTCGGCGCCGAAACCCGCGTCTCGTTCCGCCGGAGAACTGGAATTCGGTTCTTCGGGGATGATCGCATTTACCGACGCGGCTGGACGCTCTCAGAGGCTCTACATCGGCGATGCAACCCGGGTCACCGGGGACTCCGGATATTTCGAGTTGCCGCCTGAGCCGCCGCCCGGAATTTTCGATGTGCGATTCACCTCTCAAAAAATACTGGAGGTGTATCCCCGTAATCCGGATCCGGTCTTCCGGCGTGAATATCCGTTACAGATGCGGGGAGCTGTGTATCCGGTCACACTGCGATGGAATATGTCAGGAATTGCCGGTGATAATCTGAGGGTCACTGTCAGCGATGGAATCGGTGAGTCCCCGCTCAGACAGGCCCTCGAGGGTTCAGGGTCGGTGAGGATCCGTGATCCGAAAACACAAACCCTGTTGGTTACCCTGGCCGGTTCGGGCGGCCCGCCGGTGAGTTTCTCACTCGATCAGAATTTCCCAAACCCCTTCAACTCCACGACGGTGATCACCTTTTCAACGCCGGAACGAGGACAGGTCAGGTTGTCCGTGTATGATATCCTCGGCAGGGAAGTCAGGATATTGGTCGACGAGGAGAGAGAGGCGGGCGTTCAGAGCGTCTCCTTCGACGCGGTGGGCCT
>DATEDB010000204.1:0-6793 GCA_035286625.1 Bacteroidota bacterium | reverse complement strand
CTTCGAGATCGACGCCGGTGCCAGGTCCGCGCTCGAAGAACGCGCTCTCTCGACCGGCGTTTTTCCGGCCGGGATCTATACCCTCAAGTTTTCACTGGTAAACTGCCAGGAGGCGCTAGGCGAAGTGCACTGGGATATTCGCAACCCCAGCCGCGTCGAACTCATCTCCCCGCGCGACGGGGAGAGCATAGGCGAATTTCCGGTTTTTGAATTCTACCAGGAAGGGCCCGCCGCCCGGCTGACCGTGGCGGAATTCACAGACGGTCAGACGAAGGAAGACGCGATCACGCACGACCCGGCCATGCTGGTGGCGGCACTTACCACCGAGCGGTCGTATCCGTACCAGGGTGGAAGGCCCCTCGAGAGGGGAAAATCGTACGTCTGGCGCGTCGAGACGATGACGCGCATCGCCGGCGGCGGCGAGGTTTCGCTCTCGAGCCCGGTGTACAGCTTCACAGTGTCGGAAACACCCGGCGCGGTCGGGAACGGTTCGGAATTCGACGCCATCCTGGCCAGGCTTGAAGCGATCTACGGCGACCAGTATCCGGACCTCTTCCGGGCGATCCGGGAGGGGGCGTTCACACTGACGGGCGACTACCTGTTGGACGGCGGGAAGATCACCGAAGCTGACCTGCAGGCGCTGTTCGATACGTTGCAGGAGTCGGTCGACACATCAGAACTGACTTTTGAATAGGGCCCCGGCGATGAAGAAGAACGACAGCGGTAAAACGCCGGCGGGCGCCGTGACGCTCCTCGCCGTTCTGGCGATCGTATCGGCGGTGGCGGCCGGTTTCCGGGCCCCCGAGATTTCGCTCGGTCTCATCTCCAGGGTGGTGCGAGACGTGAGCATGCGCAGCGACACCACGGCTGACTGGAACCGCGCCGAAAGGGGAAACCCGCTCAGGTCCGGCGACAGGGTGAAGACCGGCCAGCAGTCGCTGGCGGTCCTCAAGTTCAGAGACGCGAGCTTTGTCCGTGTGGGCGAGAAATCGGAGATCGTGATGTCAGCCGTCGGGGGGGCAGGACCGCTGGTGAAGACGATCGAGACGACCGGGCCCGGCGGATCGTTCGGGTTCGACATCAAGAAACAGACCGACGCGAAATTCCAGTTCACCTCCCCCACCTCGGTGGCCTCGATACGCGGGACGAGCGGAAAATGGACCGCAGGTTCGGACGCCAACGACACGCTCTGGCTGGGATCGGGGCTGGTCTCGCTTCTGAATAAAATCTCGAAGATCGGGATCCTCATCCGGGGGGGGTTCATCGCCTTCTCGAACGCGGACGGCACGATCACTTTCCGCGCCATGACTCCGGAGGAACTCGCCGAGGCGAAACTCGCCGCCGACGGCGGCACCGAGCGCCAACTCGACCTCAGGTTCCGCAACGAGAGGGGCGAGGAAAAAGACCTGAAGATCAAGTACAAGCATTGATATCGACGAACCTCCGGACAACGGCACAGCCCCGTCGGTAAGCTGAACACTTCGACCCCTGACACGATGAAGAAGCAGACCGGTATGAGGGGGAGGGCCCGTGCCCTCCCCGGTTTCATCCACCCGATCCTCCCGATCCTTTCGATCCTTTTGACATGGACCCCTCCGGCGGCCGCCCAGTTCGGCGAACAGGTCGTGGGCGTCTCCGTCGGCACGTATGCTCCAGGCGCTCCCCTGCCGATATCGATCGAATTTGCCAATCTCACCGGCATCCGCGCCGTGACCGTGGCCTACCGGCTCTTCGGCCAGGGAACGTACACCCTGCGCGAGATGCAGATCGCCGGAAACACCGCCAGGTACCTCGTGCCCCCGGACGAACTCCGGCCGGCCATCCTGGAATACTGGTTCAGATTCGTCCGTTCCGACGCCGGAGGAGATTCCACCTACCCGGTCCCGGAACCCGAAACCCAGCCCCTGACAGCCGACCTGACCCCCGTCCAGACCGACATCGCCGGTCTGACGATCCTGAGCCCGGAGCCCGGCGAACATCTCAACCGGGACGAACTTTTGATTTCGTTTTCGGTGGACCCCGCGGACACCGCCATCGACCCCGGCCGGACGCGCGTCCTGGCGGACGGCAACGACCTGAGCGAAAAAATGCTCATCACCGACGGATTGTTCATCCTTCGGCCGGAGAACGCCGGCTACACTCCCGACGGCGGTTCGCATACTATAACGGTGGAACTGTACGACGCGAACGGGGACATGATCTCGCGTAAGGCGTGGAATTTCTTCGTGCGGGGATCCATGGAGTCGGACGAGGCGCTCACACTGCGATCGCGCGAGTGGGAAACGACCGGCACGCTGCGGATGGAGACGCGGAACGAAACCGTCGCGGACCGGGTGATCCCATACAACCGCGCGACGCTCGACGCGGGGGCGACGAACGGCACCTTCAACATCGACGGGCACCTTCACCTCACAGGAGAGGAGAAAGACACGCGGCAACCGCAGAACCGGTTTTTTATCGGCGCCGAATCCCCCTGGGTCAACCTGGGTTTCGGCGACACCTACCCCGTGATGCCCGACATGATCATCTCCGGCAAGAGGGTCAGGGGATTTACCGGGACCGTGTCCGCAGGGTTTTTCGGTTTCGACCTGGTGGCCGGCGACGTCACGCGGGCCGTGGAGAGGGACAGCCTGGGGACTTTCAGCCGGAACATGCTCATCCTGCGGCCGTCCTTCAAATTCGGAAACTCTGTCTGGGGCTTTACGGCCCTTCACTCCAAGGACGACGTCGCCTCGATCGCCCACGGCGGCGCGCCCGAGGAGAACCTCGTCGCCGCGACCGATCTCACGCTCTCGTTCGACCGCAAGAACATCGAACTGCGCGGCCAGGCCGGTGTGAGCCTCTACAATTCCAACATCAGGGGCGGGAATATCACCGACGCCAGGATCGATTCGATCTTCAGCGACAGCACCTACGAATCTTTCAGCGCGGATGACCTCCGCACCGCGCGCGACATTTTATCACGGTTCATCACCGTCAATGAAAACCTCGTCCCCCTCGGCGTGAAGGATTTCCCCACGCTTTCCTACGAGGGGACCCTCGCCGTCAACTATGCACCCAATAACTTCAGCTTTTCATATATGCGTCACGGGGCGAGCTACGAGTCCTTCGGACAGCCCTTCTTCCGGAAAGACATCAGGGGGTTTTCGATGAACGACAGGCTCCTGCTGGCGCAAAACCGGCTGCTTCTCTCGGGGGGCTTCGAGCGCCTGCAGGACAACACCGCTGGAAACAGGGCCGCGGTCACCACGTACACCACCCTCTCGGGGGGCGTCACCTACCTGAGCCGGAACGACGTCCCTAATATCACATTGGGGCTGTCATCCCTCGGTACCTTGAACCCTCTGGACCCGGACTCTGTGAACGGCATCGACGATAATACGCTCAGGTTCATGCTCCAGCTCAGCCGGCAGGTCGATCTCGGGGCCAGGCATTTCGCGAGCCTCACGATGAGCACCTCCGGCCGGGACGACCGGACCTGGCGCCAGCTCGACAGCAGGAACACGTCCGTGTCGCTCAACGTGGTCACCGCCTACTCCATCCCGTTGCGCACCACCGTGAGCGCGATGTTCTTTTCGACGAAAATCGACGCTGCCGGCAGCCCCTCCACTGAGCTGAACTATTCGATACTGGCCTTCGCCGCGCAGTACCGGCTGGCCGAAGACCGCCTGGTGCTCAATTCGACGGTGAGCCCGGCCCTGGGAGACATCAGGAGGACATTCGTCAACGGGGGCGCGCGGTATTATTTCATGAACAACCTCAGCCTCGAGGGTCTTATGAACCTCTACGTCAACAGGGGCGCCGGCACGGACGTAATCTGGAGTTTCATCCTCCGGGCGGACGTCTGAACACCGGATGGCCCGGTTCATCTCACGCCGCGGTCGCGCGATCCTCACGAACCTGGGGGTCGCCCTCTCGATAGCACTTCTCGTTATCGTTTTTACGCAGGAATTCCTCTTCGAGTTTCCGCCGCTCAAGCGCGCGGAGCTGTCCCTCGTCGACCTCCGGTTCCAGAAAAGGGGACCCCTGCCGATGAACGCGAACTCATCGAAGATCGTCATCGTGGCCATCACGCAGGAATCCTTCAGGACCTTGCCCGATCCGTGGCCCTGGCCGAAGGAGTATTACACCCGGCTGGTGCGCAATTTGAAAAAAGCCGGGGCGAAGGCGATCGGGATCGACCTCATCTTCAGCTCGTCCGACCCGGCCCATACCGCGGCCGAGGAGGAGCTGAGGGCCGAACTGGCCCGGACACCGCAGGCGGTCCTGGCGGGGAAACTGGAGCCCTCGGCCGGACGGTACCGGATATTACGGGCGGAGGAAAACTACGGCAATATCTTCACAGGCGCCGCCGAACACCTGGGGCTCGTGAACGTCGTGACCGACGTGGACGGCGTCCTGCGGCGGTACATGCCGTTTGCGTACGACCCGTCGGCCCGCAAACGGATCCCGACCTTTTCGATGGCGATGCTCAACGCCTCGCTGGGAATGCAACCGGGTTTGACGGCCGGTGTCGGCGATGGCGCCTTCGGTTACGCCGACCTGCCGATTCCCGGCTACGATTCGATATCTTTTCTGATCAACTGGTACGGCCCCAGCGGCACCTTCCGCCGGCTGAACATCGCGGACGTTCTCGACGACAGCGGCTTTACGACTACAGAGGAACGGGCGAACCCGGGGCTGGAGATCAACACCTTCGACGACCCGGAGATGGGTTACCTCTACGACGGGACGTTCACCGGCAAGATCGTTCTCGTCGGCACGGTGATGCCGGAGGACAAAGACCTCTTCACGGTCCCCGTGGGCGAGGGGCGCATCGACGGCGACAACCAGATGTACGGCGTCGAGATCCACGCCAACGTCATTCAATCGGTGCTGGACGGGAACTTCCTCACCCGACAGCCGCGCTGGCAGGTGTCGATGATCGTGATCGGCCTGTGCCTCTTCAGTTTTTCCCTCACGGCGGGGATCAAGGCGATCAGGACAAAATATGGCGTCATCATCGAAATTCTCGGCGCGGGGGTGCTGATCGGGGAACTGATGATCATCTACTGGCTGGGCCTGAAGCTGTTCAACGAGCACAACCTGGTGGTGGATATGACCGCGCCCTTCCTGGCGGTCATCGCCTCGTACGTGGGCAGCTCTATTTACAATTACGTCTCGGAGAGGCGCCAGAAGCTCATGATCAAAAACATGTTCACGCAGTACGTCAACCCGGCCGTCGTCGACGAGCTGCTCGAAGACCCGGAGAAACTCCGGCTGGGAGGCGAACGGAAGGAGCTGACGGTTTTTTTCAGCGACATCGAACAGTTTACATCGATAAGCGAAACCATGCCACCCGAGGAACTCGTCACCATCCTGAACGAGTACCTCAACGTGATGACATCGCTGATTTTTTCGAACAACGGCACCCTCGACAAGTACGAGGGGGACGCCATCATGGCCTTCTGGGGAGCCCCCCTCCCGCAGGCCGATCACGCGTTCCTCGCCTGCCGGACGGCCGTCCTCATGCAGGAATCGATCGACGGGCTCTCCGAACTCTGGCGGGCCGAAGGGAGGCCGGTCCTCAGGACGCGCATCGGTATCAATACCGCCGAAGTCATCGTGGGTAACCTCGGGGGCGTCAACAGGTTCGACTACACGGCGATCGGAGACGGTGTGAACCTCGGTTCGAGGCTCGAGAACGTGAACAAGGAGTACCGCACGCGGACCATCATCAGCGAATACACCTACTCGAGGGTCGCCGGCCGTGTCATCGCCAGGGAGCTGGACTTCCTGGTGGTCGCCGGAAAGACGCAGCCGATCAGGGTGTACGAGCTTATCGGTATCAGGGGGGAATCGGCCGAGCCGGCAGGCCTCGCGGAGTTCCTGGGGTTGTGGGACGAGGGTATTATGCTGCACAGGAAGAGGGAGTGGGCCGCCGCCATCGCGAAGTTCGAGGCCGCGCTGAAAATAAGGCCGGACGATTACCCCGCGTCGATGTACGTCACGCGTTGCATCGCATACCGCGAGAACCCGCCCCCACCCGCCTGGATGGGCGAGTTCGTAATGCTGAAAAAGTAAGAATTTCCTGGTACGGGCTTACTTCATCACCACCATTTTAAGCGTACGGGTATAGTCACCCGCCACCAGGCGGTAGAAGTAGATCCCGCTTGGGATACCATCCGCATCCCACCGCACGCGATGTTCCCCTCCCTCCTCAACCTTGTCGACGAGCGTGGTCATCACCCGCCCCAACAGGTCGTACACTCTCAACGTCACATGAACTTTCGAGGGCAGGGTGTAGGAGAGGGTGGTCGTCGGGTTGAAGGGATTCGGGCTGTTTTGATTAAGACGGTATTCCCGTGGCTTTTCACCGGTGATGCCATCACTCAAGACCGGTGGGGGCGGCGGCAACTCTCCCCGGTCCTCGATCCGGATCCTTCCAGCTGTGGGTGTATTCCCGATGCTTGAGAAAACGAACTGACCGGCCTGTGAGCTCTTCACCCAGTATCCCCTCCCCGGCAACAGGATGCTGCTCTGCTGGTACGACCCGTCGAACTGGTAAAAGCCCGATGTGACGATTCCTCCCGGGATTGAGGAAATGGTGGAGGCGTCCACCGGCGTGCTCAGCGAGCCCACCATGTTCCAGTCCGCAGCCACATCCACCGTTTCGGCGTCCAGGGCCGTTCCGTTCATGACGATGGTCTGAGCTTGCGGGAATTTCATCCAGTAGCCCCGGCCGTTCTCCAGTGTGTCGGTACCGACGTACCCGTTCTCAAACGCGAACGCGCTGCTCGAGGCGCCGGGGAAG
>DATEDB010000203.1:0-4491 GCA_035286625.1 Bacteroidota bacterium | reverse complement strand
GATCTCGAAGACCTCGAAGCGGATCCCCGAAGACTTGCCCAGGTCGAGGTTGGTCACCGTCCGGCTGCCGGCGGGCACGGTGAACGGCTCGGTCTTCATATTTATTGCTCTGGAAAACCCTTCTCCGGTAGCGAGCCGAATGTCCAGGAAAATGTTCATCTGGACGTCCACCGCGGGCGAATCGGGCGGATTGATGATGCTGACGGTGAAGAGGAGTCCCCTGGCCTCGAAATTGTTCAGATCGAAATCGGCGATGGTAAGCTGTTCGACCGGCACTTCCGTCGCCGTAAGCGTAAGCGCGCAGGTCTGCGCCTGCACCGCCGTTGGTGCGGCGAAGAAAAACGGGGCCGCCACAAGCCAGGGCGCGACCGGAAGGAGTTTCCTGAAAACACAGCGATTCATTCCTGCTCCGTCTGAAAAACCGAAAAAAGGTAATTAAAATCCCGCCTTAACGCAAGGCTTCTATAATAGTATGAATTTGACGGGAAAAGGTGGAACAGGCCTGTGCGGCGAGTCACTCGATGTGATCAGAACCGGGAGATGTCATTATAGATGATAAACGCCATAAATCCGAGCAGGAGGATGAAACCGACCTGCTGGATCGCGATTTTGACCCTGTGGGGGATCTCGCGGCGGAGGATTTTTTCGATGATCAGCACGACGAGGTGGCCGCCGTCGAGGGCGGGTATGGGGAGGATGTTCAGGATGGCGAGGCTCATGCTCAGCTGCGCCATGAACCAGAGGAACGCCATCAGTCCGTATTCGGCGCTCTGTGTGGCGAGCTGTGCGATCGCGATGGGGCCGCCGAACGACTGCTGAACGGAAGCCTCACCCACGACGATTTTTGTTATCGTCAGGATGAACAGGCGGACCGTCTCGGCGGCTTCGATGGCGCCCTCTGCGGCGGCCTGGGCGGGCGAGTAGTCCACATGATGAAGCGGTCCCTGGTACACGCTCATGAGTCCCACGCCGATTTTCCCGCTGTCGTTGACGACCAGCGTCGCGGTGTGGGGTCCGTCGGCCCTTTTCACCCCGAGCTCGGTTTCCCGTCCGGGGCGGGACCGGAGAAGGTCGAAGACCTGCTGCCTGCTCCTGATGGCGGTGCCGGCGATGGAGGTGATGGTGTCGCCGGATTGGATACCCGCCCCCCCGGCCGGCGTCCCCGGTATGACCGTCTGGATATACGACACCGAGTGCCCGATGTAGAACCCGAGGTTTTCCATCGAAAACTCCGTCGACGGGGGACGGGTGAGGTTGATTGTGACCGGTGTCCGGTTCCGCCCGACCACGATCGTCAGGTCGGCGCCCATGTTCTCGATGTAGACCTGCTGCTGGACTTCCTCCCAGTTGGTGACCGGATGCCCGTTGATGCTGAGAAACCTGTCCCCCTCCTTCAGGCCCGCCTCGTCGGAGGCGCTCCCCGCGCGGACGTAGCCGATCTCCGTGGTGTCGATGATGTCCTTGCCGCGCACGTAGTGTACGAGCGTGAAGATCCCCACCGCGAGAACGACGTTCATGATCACGCCCGCCGAGATGACCGTGATGCGGGCCCACATCGGCCTGGTGCGGAACTCCCACGGCCGGGGTTCATTGTCGATGAAATCGGTGTCCATGCTTTCATCCACCATGCCGGCGATCTTCACGTAACCGCCGAGCGGCAGCCAGGAGATGCAGTAATCGGTGTCGCCGATCTTTTTCCCGAATGCCCTCGGGGGGAACCCGATGGAGAAGCGGTCCACCCGCATGCCGGTCAGTTTCGCGGCGATGAAATGGCCTAACTCGTGCACAAAAATGAGAATGCCCAGCGTGACGGCCGTATAGAAGATCATGTTCAGTGCGCCCATGCGGCGTTTTCCTCAGTGATACCTGTCAAGATACGAGCGTGTCCGGCGGTCTGTTTCGACGATCGTCCCGAAATCGGCGGCGGGCCCGGCCGGGAAGCGGTCGAGGGCGTCCTCGATGAGGTCGGGGATGCGGCCGAAGCCCAGCCGTCCCCGGAGGAACAGGTCCACGGCCACCTCGTTGGCGGCGTTCAGGACCGCGCCGGACGTGCCGCCGGCCCTGAGCGCCCTGTAGGCGAGGGGCAGGCACCGGAACTTCTTGACGTCGGGCGACCGGAACGTCATCTCGGTCAGGCGCGAAAAATCGAGACGCGCCCAGTCGGAGACGGCGCGGCGCGGCCAGGTGAGCGCGTACTGGATCGGGACTTTCATGTCGGGGACGCCCAGCTGGGCCTTCACAGAGCCGTCCACGAATTCCACCATCGAGTGGATGACGGACTGCGGGTGGACCAGCACTTCGATCCGGTCGGCGTCGAGGCCGAAAAGCCAGTGCGCCTCGATCACCTCGAGCCCCTTGTTCATCAGGGTCGCCGAATCGATTGTGACTTTTTTCCCCATCCTCCACGTCGGGTGACGGAGGGCGTCCTCCACCGTCACCTTGCTGAACTCCCGCGGGTCCCGGTCCAGGAAAGGCCCGCCGGAGGCGGTCAGGATGAGCCGCCGCACCGTCGCGGGATCTTCGCCGGCGAGGCACTGCAGGATCGCGCTGTGCTCGCTGTCGATCGGGATGATGGTCGCGCCCCTTTCGGCGGCCAGCCGGGTGATCAGTTCACCGGCAACCACGAGGGTTTCCTTGTTGGCCAGGGCGACGGTCTTGCCGAGTTTGACCGCCTCGATCGTGGGAGCGAGGCCCGCGAACCCCACCATCGATCCGATCACGATGTCCACGTTTTCCCTCCGGACGATTTCGAGAAGCCCCTCGGCCCCGGTGAGAACCTCCACCGCCCCGTTCATCCGCGCCCGGAAATCGACGGCCGCCGCGGGATCGAGGAGGGCCACCGCCTCCGGACGGTGCGTTCGCACCTGCTCCGAGAGGAGGTCGACGTTACGGTTGGCGGTAAGACACAGAGGCCGGAAGCGGTCGCCCAGTCCGGAGATCACCTCCAGGCTGTTGACGCCGATCGATCCGGTGGAGCCGAGAATGCAGACGTTCTTCATTGCCTCTTAAAACGGTGATGCCCCTGGTTTCCGGGGCATATTCTTACCCGAATCTACCAAATTCGGCGATGGGATACAACCGCTTGAGGACGGGGGGATGTGGGACGGAGACGGGAGCCGGTCAGAAGGGGGAGTCTTCACCAACCGCCACCGGGGGTGGAAGGGTGTGTTCGATCCCGTGGGGGGCGAGCCGTTCGAAGCCGGCGT
Organism: Bacteroidota bacterium; assembly: GCA_035286625.1. Taxonomy (GTDB): domain Bacteria; phylum Bacteroidota; class Ignavibacteria; order UBA10030; family SZUA-254; genus SZUA-254. Next base: position 1,285 of record DATEDB010000203.1, on the reverse strand, counting down.
ACTCCTTCCGGAAGGCGAGCCGGACCACGCCGGTCGGCCCGTTTCTCTGCTTGCCGATGATGATCTCCGCGACGCCCTCCGATGGAATGCTGCCGAATTCCTCGTCCCTGATCTCCGTGATGCCGTAGGTTTCCGGGCGGTGGACGAACATCACCACGTCGGCGTCCTGCTCGATCGCGCCGGATTCGCGTAAGTCCGCGAGCATCGGGCGCTTGTCGCCGCGGGTCTCGACCGCCCGGTTCAGCTGGGACAACGCGATCACGGGGATGTTCAGCTCCTTGGCCAGGGCCTTGAGGGAGCGGGAGATCATCGAAATTTCGCGTTCGCGGGATTCGGGGTTCTTCGGCCCCTGGATCAGCTGCAGGTAGTCGGCGATCACCAGGCCGATGTCCTGTTCGGCCTTGAGGCGGCGCGTCTTCGCCCGCAGTTCGAGGATGCTGAGCGCGGGCGTATCATCGATGAAAATCTTCGCGTCGGCGAGCCTCCCCACGTTCCGGCTCAGGTTCTTCCACTTGTCCTCGTGAAGCCGCCCGGTGCGCAGGTCGTGCGCGTTCACCTTGGCCTCGGCGGCCAGCAGCCTGATGATCAGCTGCTGCTCCGACATCTCGAGGCTGAAGATCGCCACGGCGGTCTTCCTGTCCTTGTACAGCGCGGCGTTCCTGGCCAGCGAGAGGGCGAGGGCGGTCTTCCCCTGGCTGGGCCTGCCGGCGATGATCACCAGGTCGGATTTCTGGAACCCGCCGGTCCTGTCGTCCAACCCGGGGAACCCGCTCGGGACCCCCGTGATCCCGTCGTGCCTGCCGTGGAGAGACTGGAGATAGTCCACCGTGTCGGCGAGGGCGGGTCCGAGGGGGGTGAAGGTTTTCTTCAGGCGCCTTTCGGAGATCGAAAAGATTTTCGACTCCGCCTCGTCGAGAAGGTCGAGGGCGTCCTCGGTGTCGTTGTACGCCCGGGACGCCACCTCGGTGGAGGACGCGATCAGGCTCCGCATCAGGGATTTTTCCAGGATGATCCGGGCGTGGTACTCGACGTTGGCGGAGGTGCTGACGTTCATCGTGAGCCCGGTGACGTATACTGCGTCGTCGGCCGGGTCCTGCGATCCCTGCCGGCGAAGTTCCTCGGTCAGCGTGATCGCGTCCACCGGTTCGGAGCGTTCGAACAACTCGTTCATTGCCCTGAAAATTTTCTGGTGGAGGGGATTGTAGAACGACGCGGCGTCGAGGACCTCGAGGACCTTGGGGACGGCCTCCCGGTCGATCAGCATCGCGCCGAGTACGGCCTTTTC
>DATEDB010000202.1:0-3562 GCA_035286625.1 Bacteroidota bacterium | reverse complement strand
GCACTTCCTGACGATCATTTTCTGCAACAATGGCACGTCCTCCGGGGGGAGTTCCACTCCCAGGTCGCCGCGGGCAACCATCACCGCGTCGGCTTCCCGCAGGATCCCGTCGAAATTGTCGATCGCCTCGTGCTTTTCGATCTTCGCGATGATCGGGATCTTCCTGCCCTTCGGCCCCTTTTCAATGATGTAATCCCGGAGGTGGGCCACGTCACGGGCGCGGCACACGAACGAGAGGGCGATGTAGTCCACGTCGTGCTCGAATGCGAACCGGAGGTCTTCGGTGTCCTTGGTGGTGAGCGAGGGGACCGACACCGACACCCCGGGGAGGTTGATCCCCTTGTGGGGCGTCACCGTCCCCCCCGTATCCACGCGGAGGGTGACCCGCCCCCCTTCCGATTTCAGGACCGTAAGCTCGATCTTCCCGTCGTCGATCAGGACCCTGTCACCGGGCTTCACGTCGTCCGGCAGCCGGGCGTAGGTGGTTGAGAGCACCCGCCCTTTTCCCGCCCCTTCTGCGGTGCTGATGACCACCTCGGAGCCGTCCGCAAGGTCCACCGAGGGAGGGTCGAGCTCACCGACCCTGATCTTCGGACCCTGCAGGTCGACCACGATGCTCACCGGCTCGCCGGATTTCGCCGCGGCCGCGCGCACCGCACGGAGGTTACGGAGGTGTTCGGCGTGCGTCCCGTGCGAGAAATTCAGGCGCGCCGCGTCCATGCCGCCGCGCACCATGCCCTCCAGGACCTCGTCGCGCACGCAGGCGGGCCCCAGTGTGCAGATGATTTTCGTCCTGGCGTCGGATCGTTTTACCGGCATTCAGTTCATCCCGATGTTGTTGGGGGACAGTGATTGTACCGCGTCGGCGATCGCAGGGAGCACGTGGCCCGCGGCGCCGAACAGGCTTTCATCGAACCGGGGGGTGAGGTCCGTCGGTCCGACGTTGACCTCGACGAGGTACGCCCCGGCCTTTTTCGCCTCCCCCGGCAGGGAAGCTGCCGGGTAGACGATCCCGGATGTCCCGACGCAGAAAAAAACGTCGGCCCACCGCGCCGCCTCGACACTGTTGTTCCATTCCTGCTCCGGGAGAAACTCCCCGAACCAGACGACATCCGGCCTGATCATTCCCGAGCATTTGGCGCACTTCGGGACCGCGCCCTCGGGGAAATCCAGTCGATCGTCGGCGACCATCGTCCCGCAACCGCAACAGAAGTTCCGTTCGATGTTGCCGTGAAGTTCGTACACCGTCGAACTGCCCGCCCGGCGGTGCAGGTTGTCGATGTTCTGCGTGACGACCGTGACCCTGTAGTACCGTTCGAGATCCGCGATGGCGCGGTGCCCGGCGTTGGGCTGCACCGCCGCAATGACCTGTTTCCTCAGGCGGTACCATTCCCATACCAGCGCGGGATTCTTCAGGAAACCCTCGAAGGTCGCAAGTTCCTCCGGTTTGAATTTCTTCCAGATCCCGCCGTTCCCCCTGAATGTGGGGACCCCGCTCTCGGCCGAAATTCCGGCCCCCGTAAAAAACACGACGCGCGCCGCCGAGGCGAACCTGTTCAGGAGCCTGTCGGAAATTTCCATCACCGTGCCGGTTCCAGCGTCAGCCGGTCCCACGGGGACTCCCTGATTTCACTCCAGTCCGCGCTCACCCGGATATACCCCCCGTTGAGCCAGAGGGGTGCCTGGTCGTCGTAGTGTTCATGCAGCGGCTGCCCCGACTGTCCGCCCGTGAGCACGAAGAAACCCTCGAGGGGCCTGGCCAGGTCCACAACCTGCCGCATCGACGGTCCGACCGTCACCTCGTACGGGTCCGATGTCCTGTATTCGGTCTTGTTCACCGTCGTGCCGCCGCCCGCCACCGGAAACGGCCCCACATTGAAAATCCGGTCCAGCGGTACACGGGCGCCGAACGGATGCCTGAAGGTGACCGTGTGCGTGTTCCCCCAGCGCCATTCCTTCATGACATTCCCCATCCTGCGCCGGAGGGCGTCGAGCGCATCGGCCAGGCTTTTCCTGATGATGTCGTTTCTCGATTCGCGGCCGGGCGTCCTGACGTCATCGAACCAGAGCGAACTGTCGCTGGCCATCAGGCCCGAGGTCACCCTGTTGGGGATCGCGCCGAATTCGGTGAAACTGCCGAGCAGGCTGTCTCCCATCTCGTCGAGGTAGATGTTTTCCAGCAGTTTCACATAGAACTCGTTGAAGATGGTCGTCGCGACGTCCCCGGCCGCGAAACGGAAATCCCAGTTCCTCAAGTAGTCCAGGGCGGCGGCCGAGGCGGAATCTTTCCGCGGGCCGGATGAGCAGACGCTCAGCACGAGCGCGGTGGTTTCCCTGGCGTAGGGTGACACCACGTCCTGCTGCATGCGTTTGAAATCGTCCGCGGTGAACTGCGCCGCTCCCTGCAGGAGTTCGCGGATTCTCCGGATCCGGGACGGAGGTTCCCAGAGGGTCGAGAGGTACCACCGGTAACCGTCGTCGCTGATCTTCTGGTTGGCGCACGCGATCACGCCGTCCGGAGGGTTGACCAGCCGGGGCAGAGCCCGGAAATCAAGGTAGCCCTTCCACTCGGCGTCGCCGGTCCACCCCGGGAGGGGAAGCATGGGATGCTGCTTTCCCCTCTCCGGAACCCGGCCCGTCGTCCAGTAGGCGATGTTTCCGGAGGTGTCTCCGTACACGACGGCCTGTCCCGGGACCGTTAAATATGAAAGCCCGTCGGCGAAGTCGGCGGGGTTGGCGGCCCTGTTGATCCTGAGGAAGCCGTACATTTCGTCGGACACATCGAACCCGGTCCACTTCATCGTGACGGGGCGGGAATCCCGCCCGCCCGGATCGCGCTTCAGAACGGGGTGGACATCGTTGACGACCGGGCCATGAAGGGTTGAACGGAAATTCACCTCGACGCTGTCGTCCGACCCGATATCGATCACCTCGGTACGAACCTTCATCGGAAGGGACCTGTCCCGGAAGATGTAATTGCCGGGATGCAGCGAATCGGGTTTTTCAATATAGAAATCGGCGTCGTCCAGCATGGCGTTGGTGAAGCCCCACGCGATCGCATCGTTGTGCCCGATCACCACGACCGGCAGCCCCGGGACGGTGACCCCCGAGACGTTCAGACCGGGAGCGGAGAGGTGCATGAGGTACCAGCGGGAGGGCTGGGGCATGCCGAGATGGGGATCGTTGGCCAGCAGCGGGTATCCGCTCTCGGAGCGGGACGCATTGACAGCCCAGGCGTTACTCCCCCCCCCCAGCGTACCGAGGCCGAACATGCCGCGGTATCCACGCGCAGCGTCGAAGAGCGCTGAAAACGTGCGGTACATCGAGGCCTCCCGCGGTTTCTGACCCGTCGGGACGGTCACCCGGACCGAATCGGGCCAGCCGGGAAAGAACTCGTTCAACTTCGCGATCGACACCCTTTCCGAGATCGCGCCGTAGGTCAGGTCCGTCCACCACGCCAGCGCGAGTTCCCACGCGATCAGCCGGCTCACCAGGAGACTGTGCCTGATCCCCCACCGCTCGGGCGAGTAGTTCAGCATGTCGAACTCGGGCGGATAGGAAC
>DATEDB010000201.1:0-2651 GCA_035286625.1 Bacteroidota bacterium | reverse complement strand
CGACGGGAACTCACCGACGGCGCCCGGAAGGCGTACGGGGACTGGCTGAAATCGGGGGGGCACCGGCCAAAACCGGTCGGCGAGGAAAATCACGACACGATCGGGATGCTCGTCCTCAGGGATGGGAAAATTGCGGGGGGGTGTTCCACGAGCGGGGCCGCGTGGAAGATGCACGGCAGGGTGGGGGATTCGCCGATTGTGGGAGCGGGACTGTTCGTCGACGACGAAGTGGGAGCCGCCACGTCGACGGGATTGGGGGAAACGGTGATCCGGATCGCCGGCAGCGCGACGATCGTGGAACTGATGCGCCGGGGGGAAACGCCGGCGGACGCATGCAGGACGGCGGTCGAACGGATCATGTCGAAGGAGGACGCCTCCCATGGCGGCGGAGGGTTCCTGGTGGCGTTCCTCGCCATGAGGAAGGACGGGGAGATCGGTGCGTGGGGGTGCGGACCCGGGTTCGAATACGTTGTCATGCGTGGAGGAGGCAGGGACGTCGTCAAGGCGGAATATCACGTATTTTAATAGAAAACCGCCGGTGAGGTACACCGCCGGGGAAGGGACCAATGATGGAATTGATGGATAAAGTCTACTGGGGGAACAGCGTCAACGAATGGCTCGTTGCCATTGCCGTCCTCACCGGGACGCTCATCGTGCTGGAAATCGTCAAGAAGGTCCTCGTCCGGCGTGTCAGGGCCATCGCCAGACGGACCTCGACGGACATCGACGACGGGATCGCCGACCTCCTGAAAAACACGAAGTTTTTTTTCCTGCTTGTCCTCGCCCTCAAGGGGGCCGCCGCGTTCCTGAAACTGCCGGACAACGTGCACTCGACCCTCAGCGCGCTGATGACCATCGGATTCATCCTGCAGGCCGGGATCTGGGGCAACACGCTGATCGCGTTCTGGTTTACCAGGACCATGAAGGAGAAAATGCAGGATGATGTCACAGGGCCGACCTCTCTTTCGATTATCAAGTTCATCGGACGGTTGGTCCTCTGGTCGGTACTGACGCTTGTCGCGCTCGACTCGCTCGGCGTCAACGTCACGGCCTTCATCACCACCATGGGCATCGGCGGCGTGGCCATCGCGCTCGCCCTTCAGAAGATACTGAGCGACCTGTTCGCCTCCCTGTCGATCGTTCTGGACAAGCCGTTCGTCGTCGGCGATTTCATCATCGTGGATGACTACATGGGAAGCGTCGAGCACATCGGGATGAAAACCACGCGCATCAAGAGCCTGGGTGGAGAGCAGATCATCATCTCGAATTCCGAGCTGCTGGCCAGCCGCATCAGGAACTACAAGCGGATGCAGGAGCGGCGGATCCTGTTCAAGCTCGGCGTCACCTACCAGACCCCGGCGCAGAAACTGGAAAAAATCCCCATGATCGTCCGTACAATCATTGAAGCGACACCCATGACTCGCTTCGACCGGGCGCATTTCATGCAGTACGGTGATTTCTCGCTCAACTTTGAAATCGTCTATTTCGTGCTGAGCGCGGACTACCTCGAATACGCCAATACGCAGCAGGCGATCAACATGGCGATCTACACCAGATTCGAGAAAGAGGGGATCGAGTTCGCCTACCCCACACAGACGCTGTTCATGAACAAGTAGCCGTGCCCGCCGGAGCCCCTGATCCGCACAAGACGGGGAAATGGCATGTTGGCCGGACGATTCGTATATTTACGCGGTTTTGAAATTACCATGTCGAATCAATCCATCGAGGCCATGCATACCGATCGGTCCACCCGTCTCCCCGGGAGCCTGCTTGTCCCTGGAATAATGATCTTGTTCGCCGTCACTGCGGCGGTTTCCCAGGGTATCGACTATCCGAAAACGTACAGGTCAGACCATACCGACCAATATTTCGGGACGACCATATCCGACCCGTACAGGTGGCTGGAAGACGATACCTCGTCGGCCGTGGTCGCGTGGGTGGCCGCACAGAACAGAGCGACTTTCTCGTACCTCGGAAAGATCCCCTTCAGGGAAAATATCAAAGACCGCCTCACCGCGATATGGAACCACCCGCGCTACGGAGCGCCGTCGAGGGAGGGAGATTCCTGGTATTACACCAAAAACGACGGACTGCAGAACCAGAGCGTCCTCTACAGGCAAAAGACGCCCGATTCCCCGGGCGAGGTGTTCATCGACCCGAACACGTTCTCGACGGACGGCACCATCGCCCTCGGCAGCGTGTCATTTTCCAGGGACGGATCGCTTGTGGCCTACGAGATCTCCCGAAGCGGTTCGGACTGGACCGATATCGTCCTGATGGACGTCGCCACGAAAACCACCTCCGACACCCTTCACTGGGTGAAATTTTCGGGGATCTCCTGGTTCGGAGACGGCTTTTTCTACGGCGGATATGACCCCCCGCCGGACACCGCCAAAATGCTCTCGAATAAAAACGTGTATCACAAGGTGTACTACCACCGGGCGGGGACGCCGCAATCCCGGGACGAACTGACCTATGAAAATCCGGCCGAATCCGAGTTGCTCTACGGGCTCTCGGTGACCGAAGACGAAAAATACGCGACCCTTTCCGCCTATCACGGGAGCTCGAAGGGCAACGCTCTGTACTACCAGGATCCCGCGCGCCGGCAGGAGGGGTTCAGGCCGATCATCACGACGACGGACGACAGGATC
>DATEDB010000200.1:0-6643 GCA_035286625.1 Bacteroidota bacterium | reverse complement strand
GACCTCCAGACGAAGGCCCTCCTGCTGAGGACCGCCAGACCGATCGGACTCCTGAGTCCCATCGGCATGGGGGTGATGCTCATCACCGGGATCGGGAACATGGAGTTCCGCGGCGTGGGGATCCTCACCGAGGGATGGCTCAGCGCCAAACTCGTCTTTTTCGCGGTCGCGGTTGTCGGCGGCGTCCTGATGGCGATCGCCTCGAAGAAACGGGGGGCCCTCGTCCACGCGCTGGCAGCCGGCGAGGCGGGACCCGACAGTGAGAGGAGACTCGCCGCCCTCGAGACGCAGATCACCCTGGGGTACGTCATCCTTCCCCTGCTCCTCATAGCGATCCTGTACCTCTCGGTGTACGGACGTCTGGGAGGCCAGTGATGCAAAAGACGCCGAACGCGACCCGGCCGCCGGCCGCACCCGGGCCCCGGTCACATGCGAAGTCATACGACCTGTACATCGACGGGGCGTTCCGCACCGCCGCGGGCGGGAAAACCTTCGAATCGATCGATCCCCACAACGGCGCAGTCGTGGCGCGATTCGCCCGGGCGGGCGCCCGTGACGTCGAGGCGGCCGTCGCCGCGGCCAGGCGCGCATTCGACAGCGGCCCCTGGCCGCGGTTGAGCGGAGCCGAACGCGGCGCGTTCCTGAGAACCATTTCGGAAAAAATCAACGAACGGACGCCGGACCTGGAGCAGCTCGAGGTTGCCGACTCGGGCTCCACCATCCGTAAGGTCAAAGAGGACGTGAAACTCAGCGCCCGGGCGATGTACTATTATTCCAAGCTGGCCGGCGGGGAGTTCACGTCGCAGGTGGACGGACTATCCAAGCCCGGATTCAGCCGCAACTTCCTCGTCCGGGAGCCCGTCGGCGTCGTGGCTGCCGTCATCCCCTGGAATTTCCCGCTCAAGATGGCGGTCTGGAAACTCGGACCGGCGCTGGCCGCCGGGAACACAGTCGTTTTGAAGCCCTCGGAAATCACACCGGTGACCGCCATGGAACTCGCCGCCATGTTCCACGAGGCGGGGTTCCCCCACGGCGTCGTCAATATTCTCCCCGGATTCGGGGAGGACGCCGGAGACCTGCTGGTGTCCGATCCTCGCGTGGACATGGTATCGTTCACCGGCTCGACGGCTGTGGGCCGCTCCATCATGGGGAGGGCCGCATCGACATTGAAAAAATGCACCCTTGAGTGCGGGGGCAAATCCGCCAACATCGTTCTGGACGACGCCGACCCCGGCCTCGCGGTCGACGGCGCCCTCTACGCGGTGTATTATCATCAGGGCCAGTGTTGCGAAGCCGGGACCAGGCTCTTCCTGCCCGACTCCCTCCACGACCGGTTCGTCCAGGCCATGCTCGCAAAGATCGCCAGGATGAAAATCGGCGACCCGCGGGACCCGGCGACGGATATCGGGCCGCTGGTCTCGGCCCGACAGCGCGACCGGGTGCTCGGCTACATTAAGAGCGGCGTCGACCAGGGGGCGAAGCTCGCCGCCGGCGGCGGCGTCCCGAAGGTTCCGGGGACTGAGAAGGGTTTTTACGTCGAACCAACGCTTTTCACCGGCGTGCGGAACGACATGAAGATCGCGCGGGAGGAGATTTTCGGGCCGGTCCTTTCCGTCCTGCGGTACCGGACGGTGGACGAGGCGGTCGCGATGGCGAATGATTCCGCCTACGGCCTCGGCGCCGGTGTCTGGTCCGCCGACGTTGAGAAGGCGGTCGAAGTGGGTAAACGGCTGCGCGCCGGCACCGTCTGGGTCAACGAGTGGCACCTGATCTCCGAGAAGGCCCCCTTCGGGGGGTACAAGCAGAGCGGGATCGGCCGGGAATTCGGCCTCGAGGGCCTTCATGAATACATGGAAATCAAGCATATGCACGTCGACGAAATCGGTTCGCGGGAGAAAAAATTCTGGTACGACGTGGTCGTGCCGAAATCCTCCTGAGGCCGGACCGTTTCAGAGCCGGAATCACTCATCATACGGAGAACGCATCAATGAAATCGCTCAACCTGAACATCGTCATCCTGGCGCTCCTCTTCCCCTGGGGCTGCGGGAAAACCGAAGTTGTCCCGGTCCCGGTGGGAAACATGAACGAATACAAGGATCGGGGGTACGGTTTTTCGATCAGGTATCCCGAACAGTGGATACAGCTCGGAGCGGTGGGCAGGGCGCTGTTCACCGAATCACAGGAGATGGCCGACAAGTTCATCGACCCGTCGAAGGGAATCGAAGGCGGACGCGTGCTGGTGGAAGTATTCCCTTTCAACGAGATGAGCGCCGGGGATGCCATTGCGGCGGGGGAATCCACGCTCAAAACGGGTCAGGCCGACCTCAGCCCGCAGACTGAAGTGACCGTCGGGGGGAAAAAGTCCGTGAAGATCCCCTACTCGATCCAGGCCACTTCAAAAACAAAAATTTACGGGTACGAAATTTATGTCCCCGGCGACACGGCCACATACAAGCTGACCGTCGAAGGATACGGCGATCAATTTAAGGCGTACACCGGGGTATTCGACTCCATGGTCGCTTCATTCAAGCTGCCGGTGGTCGTCCTGACGAAACCGGACGTGTGGCAGGCTTCGCCCAGCATGTCCTCGCTCGACACGAAGTATTTCGTCCTCCCCTATCCTGAAAACATGGAATTCGTGGACGTCAAAAAAGGAGACAAGGACTACGTCGTTGAGCTGAAGGCGGACCGGCAGGACGTCACGCTTCACATCGACGTCTTCGGGGCGGTCGGCCTCACCGCCGACAAGGTGTGGGAACAGAACAAGGGCCGCTACAGGGCCCGGGGGACCGGCCAGACGACCGTCGACGGGCAGAAGACGTACTGGGTGGATTATTCCCCCATGACCAACGTCTCCAGCCGCGCCTATTTCACAGTGAAAAACGATAAAGTGATCAGGACCACGCTGAACTGGTTCGCACCGAAGAAGGAGATCTACTTCCCCGTGCTCGAGGGCATGGTGAAATCGATCAGGTTGAAATAACTGGGCATTCCGGGATGTGATGACAGCTCGTCGGACGGCAGGCATGGAGAACTCTGATGGACATTAAAAACCGAACCGTGCTCGTGCTTGGCGGCGGCGGCCTGGTGGGACTGGCGGTCTGCCGCAGGCTGGTGGGCGAAAGGCCGAAACGCATCATCGTCACATCGCTGGTCAGGAAAGAAGCGGAGGAGGCGATCGCCACTCTCCACGCCGAATTCCCGCGCGCGCCGAAGCGGCTGTTCGTCCCCTGGGGAGGAAATATTTTCGTCCGGCACGCGCTGAAGGACGCGCGGCGCGACGACATCATCGAAAACCCCTCGAGGAGGCGGATGTTCATCGAGGATACCCTCGACGAACTGGCCGAGCCGGTGGTCCGGCGTTCGACCATCTTCCGGCTCCTGAACGCCTGCAGGCCCGACGTCATCATTGACTGCATCAACTCCGCGACGGCGATCGCCTACCAGGACATTTTCGGCAGCGCCCGCCGGGTCTACCGGACCCTGGGACTCGGCCGGAAAAAAGAACGCGATCGTTCCGTGCGCGACGCCACCGAACGGCTTCTCTGCACCCTCTACACCCCCCAGCTGATCCGGCACGTCCAGCTCCTGTACAGGGCGATGCATGAGTGCCGGACGAAGATCTACCTCAAGATCGGGACAAGCGGCACCGGCGGGATGGGGCTCAACATCCCCTATACCCACAGCGAGGAACGCCCGTCGAGCGTGCTGCTGGGCAAGTCGGCCGTCGCCGGCGCCCATACCATGCTGCTTTTTTTAATGGGGCGGACTCCCGACGCCCCCATCACCAAGGAGGTCAAACCCGCGGCCGCGATCGCCTGGAAACGCGTCGCCTTCGGGGAGATCCGCAAGCACGGCCTGCCGATACAGCTGGTGGACTGCCCGCCCTCTCAGGCCACCCGCCTCGCCGGGAAGCTGAAAGTACGCCCCGACAAACCCGCCCGGTCGCTCAACCGGACTCTCCGATCGGTGTTCATCGACACCGGGGAGAACGGGCTGTTTTCCCGGGGCGAATTCGAAACCATCGCCACCCCCGGCCAGATGGAATTCGTGACGCCCGAGGAGATCGCCGGGACGGTCGTGTACGAGATCATGGGGGGGAACACCGGCCACGACATCATCAACGCCCTGGACAACGCCACCCTCTCGCCCACCTACCGGGCCGGGTTCCTCTTCCGGTCCGCCATGAAACAAATCGAGGAACTGGAGAAGCTCCACAACGTGGACAGCGTCGCCTTCGAAATGCTCGGGCCGCCGAGGCTCTCCAAACTCCTGTACGAAGCGTACCTGCTGAAGCTCTGCTTCAAGGACATGCTCCTGGTGATGAAAACCGACCCGGCGACGCTCTCGAAACGGATCACCGGCAAAATCGTGGCGGACGCGGTCCTCCGGTCGCACATGATCTCCATCGGCATACCGATCCTGATGCCCGACGGGCGGCGCCTGTTGCGCGGACCGGTCATCAAGATACCGGCGCTCCACGGCGAAACGGAGATCGGCGTCACGCCGGTGAGGATCAACTTGTGGGCGCATGACGGCTGGGTGGACCTCAGGAAAAAGAATATGCAGCTGTGGAGGGACCGTTTCGGAAGGATGCAGAAACAGGCGGCCGGGATCACCGCCGGGGACACCAGCTCGCGTCATCTGAACAACACGGCCTAGTGGAACAATTTCCTGGAGATCGACCCCGGGAAGGTCGCCGGATGGATTTTCAGCTATGAAGAAAAGGGAATGAGAAAAAAGGCCTGATCGGTTCCGGCCTCAGCGCGCCTTACCGACCCCTGTCCCCCGTCAGGTCCCTGATCAGACCGATCGTCCCTCCCAGGATCGACCAGAACGCCACCGTCACGTAGAACTGCGAGAGCACTTTCTGGTAGCGGTCGGGCGCCTGCCAGATGTACTCCCCCAGCCAGCGGATCACCTCCCCGAGCGCGAACGTCACCGGAAAATTGAACATCGAGAAAAAGATGGAATAGGGATGGCGGTCGATGAACGACGGGAGCATCAGGCCGAACAGAAAGGGGAGGTAGGCGACCGTCACGCAGATCCCCCAGATGAGGAAATAGGTAATGACGCGATGACGCAGCATGGTCCCCGGCTCCGGTTCTTAATTATCCGCTCATAATATCCATAATATCTCACCGGCCCGCAAGACCCGGTGTGACCGGCATCAAAAACCCCGGCCACCGGACCGGGGTTGTCCGACACCGTTGGGGGGTGAGATCACTTCATCAGAACCATTTTGCGGATTTCGTCGAAATGTCCGCCCCTGTCCCCGGTTCCGTTGGACGTGAGCCTGTAAAAGTACATGCCCGAGGTCAGTCCGTCGGCATCAAAGTTCACCAGCTGTTCCCCGTCGTCATACTCCTCGTGGTCGATCAGCGTGGCGACTTCCCGTCCGAGCAGGTCATAGACCTTCAGCGTGACGATGCCCGGTTCCGCCAGCGAGAATTCGATCGACGTGGTGGGGTTGAAGGGATTCGGGTAGTTCTGCGTCAGGACGTACGCCGCGGGGACCTCTTCCACGATCGACAGATCGTCGGATCTGAACCCGGCCGCCCCCGGGGGCGGGTGCGGGTTGGGATGCAGATAGAGCGCCTGGTTCAGGCCCTGGGTCCCGGCCAGGAGAAACGGGTCGAACGACAGCGCGTGATAGGGACCGTCGAACTGCTTGTTGATCCGCGTGATGCTGGTGTCCAGCTTCGGGTACATCCCCCCGGCGAAACTCCCGCAGAACGTCAGCGCTGAATCGGTGAGGTGCGCGAGATCCCTGACGGTTCGTCCGTTGAAGGGGTTGCCCGGATCGGACGGGTTGTTATAGATCAGGTCCCCGATCTTCGTCGCTGCCGGGTCGGTGGGCTCGGTGATGCCGGCGTCGTTGGCGATGATAGCGAGTTTCAGGGCGTGGAGCTCCCCGAGCAGATGGTTGTTGTGTTTCTTAAAGTGCAGGTTCCTCAGCTGACGGGTGATGGGTTTCATCCTTCCGGAGTAGGACACCGTGTAATCCAGGCACCGGGGCGGGCCGGTGTGCGTGAAATACTTTCCGTTCGCACTCATGTTGCGGATCCAGCCCACTCCCTGGTCGGGAGCGACGATGCCCAGCACCAGTCCCTCGGGTCGCTGGATGATTTTCTTGTAGAGGAAGTCCCGGAGATTCCCGCCGTTCGGCTGCACGTAATCCTGTTCGTCGAGGATGGGCGGGACTTTGTATTCGGTGCTCGTTTTCCTGTGGCCGTCGGCGTCGGTCCACCAGAAAAAGTTGGCCACGGTCCCGGGCTTGCGGTTCATGACCGTGAACGCCACGGTCACGCTCTCCCCGCTGGCCACGTTCGGGCCGGTGGCGTCCACTATTCTATTCTTCTCGATCGTGAAATCCGTGAACCCGCCGGAATCGATGATGGCGACGATCTTTTTGCTGATGATCGCGTGAAAGCCCTGCACGGGGGTGAGACGGGGGTTGACGAAGGTGAAGGTGACCCTGCTGCCGAGAACCTTCCCGGCTGTCGCCTTCTTGGCCGCGAGATCAACCTGGTTGAACGTCCGGTAATTCGGTTGTGCGATGAGGTCCGAAGCGGTGAAGAAGAAAACCGACAGGGCGGCGAACATGATGCAGGCTGCCCGGATGGCACGGGATGATGAGCCG
>DATEDB010000199.1:0-2710 GCA_035286625.1 Bacteroidota bacterium | reverse complement strand
CGCCGTTGCCGCAGATAAGAAGCTTGTGTCCGCCACGGAATGCCGTCAGGATCGCCCCGGCCACCGCGTTGATCTGGTCGGTGCATTCGGACGCGATTTTACGCTTTACCTCCGCGCTCGCCGCGAGCTGCTCTTTGATGTAGTCGTGATTCATGCGTTCTCCTTCGATGGTACCGGCCCGGCGTATCCGGAGCCGGTCAAACCCCGATTATCCCGGCGACGATGCCGTCGGTCTTTTCCAGCGCCGAACCCAGCCCCGCTGCGTCTTTTCCCCCGGCCGTGGCCATGAGCGGCCGGCCGCCGCCGCCGCCGTCCACCAGCTTCGCGATCGCCGCGACGATCTTGCCGGCGGAGAGCTTTTTCCCCTTCACCAGGTCTTCGGTGACGATGCAGACCACGGCGGCCTTCCCCCCGATCACAGCACCCAGGACGCCGACACCCGATCCGATCTTCTCCCGGAGACGGTCGCCGAGTTCCTTCAGTTCCTCCATGTCGGAGGCGGAAACGATGCCCGAGACCACGTCCACGTCCGCGACCCTCCGGCGACCCGCGAGAAACCCGTCGAGGGCGGACGACGCCTCGCCGACCCGTTTTTTGGCAAGGTCTTTCCTGAGAGACTGTGTATCACGGGTGAGCTCCCCGATCGCCAGGACCCGGTCGCAATTCGATTTCTCAAGCGATGCGGCCGCCGGAAGGGACAGGTTTCCAGTGCGGGGGCGTCCGAAGCCCGAACGGACCCGCCCGGGAGCCCCGATCCCCAGAACCCTGGAGAGGCGATCGTATTCATCATACAGCTCCCCGAGCCTGGCGTCCAGCTCCCCGGACTCGGCGACGAGCGATTCGATGTACGCCCGGAAACCCTCTCCGGTCACGGCCTCGACGCGCCGGATGCCGCTGGAAATACCCGATTCGGAAACGATCTTGAAACAGCCCAGCTCGGACGTGGTTGGTACGTGTGTGCCCCCGCACAGTTCCACCGAAAAACGCGGATCGATTTCCACGATCCTCACGCGGTCCCCGTATTTTTCTCCGAAAAACATTTTCAGGTTCGGGTACTGCCGCTTCGCCTCTTCGATGGTCAGCCAGTCCGCCGGGTCGTTCAGGGCGTTCACGGCGATGTCGAGGGAAATTTTTTCGTTGACCATCTCTTCGATGGCCCTGATCCGGTCGGGAGAGATTTTCTCGTTATGGTTGAAATCGAACCTGAGCCGGTCGGGGGCCACCAGGGAACCCTGCTGGTGGAGCTGGTTTCCCAGCACAACCCTCAGCGCCTCGTGGACGAGGTGGGTCGCCGTATGATTGCGGGCGATGTCTGTGCGCCTTTTTTCGTCGACGCTCGCCACCACCCTCTCGCCGGGCCCGATCCGCGGGGCGCGTTCCAGAAGATGGATGATGACATCCCCCGATTTTTGCGTATCGACGACGTGGTAGGTCATTTCCCCCGCAATAATCACGCCCGTATCGCCGATCTGCCCCCCCGATTCGGCATAAAACGGAGTCGCCGTCAGGACGATGGCGTTTCTGTCGGCACCCACGACCTCCGAGGGGTCCGACATGCAGGTGTACCCGGTGAACACCGATTTCATTCCGGCGCCCGCTATCTCGAGCTTCCGGGCGGACTGCGAATCGTGCAGGACCGAAACCGCCCCTGCGCCCGTGTCCGCGGTCCTCCCCGACCGTGATTGCGCCCGCTGACGATCCATCAGCGCGGCGAATCCGGCTTCATCGGCGGCGAGCCCCCGCTCCAGCGCCAGGAGTCTTGTCAAGTCGAAGGGAAATCCGAAGGTATCGTACAGCCTGAAGGAGTCCGCGGCGGGGAAGACGGCGCCGGGCGGAAGTCCGGCCGCCACCGTCTCGAAAATTTCCAGTCCGCGGTCGAGAGTCTGATTGAAGCTTTCCTCCTCGGCGCGGATGATCTTTTCACATGCCGCGCGGCGCCCGACGATTTCCGGATAGTGCCGGCCCAGCACGCCGCACACGTGGGCGACGATCCTGTGGAGGAACGGATCCCGGAGGCCGAGGTTTCTTCCGAATCGGGAAGCCCGGCGGAGAATACGCCGGATGACGTATCCCCTTCCCTCGTTCGAGGGGATCCCCCCGTCGGCGATCGAGAAGGTCAGCATCCTGATGTGATCGGCGATCACCCGCATCGCGACGTCGGCCGGGGCACTCAGGCTGCCGGTGTATCCGATGCCGGTCATCAGGGCTATCCCGTCGATGATCGGCATGAAGACGTCCGTGTCGTAGTTCGACCGTTTATGCTGAAGCACCGCGGCGATCCGCTCGAACCCCATCCCGGTATCCACGTGTTTGAGGGGAAGGGGATGGAGCGTCCCGTTCTCATCGCGGTTGTACTGGATGAAAACGAGATTCCATATTTCCATGACCCTCGGGTCGCCGGCGTTGACCAGCGGTCCGCCGTTCCCGTCGGCCGTCAGATCGATGTGAATTTCCGAACAGGGGCCGCAGGGCCCCGTCTCCCCCATCTCCCAGAAGTTGTCCTTTCGCCCGAAGCGCCGGATGCGGGCCGCGGCCATCCCCTTCTGCGCCCTCCAGATTTCCCCTGCTTCGTCGTCCGATTCGAATATCGTGGCGTAGAGTCTCGACGGGTCGAGTCCCCAGGTCTTCGTCAGCAGCTCCCACGCCCACCCGATCGCCTCTTTTTTATAATAATCGCCGAAGGACCAGTTCCCCAGCATCTCGAAGAAGG
>DATEDB010000198.1:0-3071 GCA_035286625.1 Bacteroidota bacterium | reverse complement strand
TACCTCGACGGGGACTGGAGCATCCACCGTTCACACATCAATATGGGAAACTCCGAGGGGGGGTCGGGGGGTCTTACGGTCCTCTACCAGGGAAAAGAGGTCAATGCGGTGCTGGAACCGTCCGGTGAAAAGAATTTTCAGGTGTTTCTCACGCAGAACGGCAAGAACCTGGGAAAAGAGAATTCGGGAAACGACGTCTTCACTGATGGCGAAGGCCGCACCTTCATCCGGGTCGATAAGGCCCGGCTTTACAATCTGGTCAAAAACCGCGAGTACGGTGAGCACACGCTGAACCTGACATCAAGGTCCAACGGCCTTGCCGTTTTTTCACTCTCGTTCGTTTCCTCCATCATACCCGAGATGATCAGCTGACACCGACCCTCCCCCCGTGCTCCGCCCGCCGGGCGGGCGGGTTTCCCGGCGGCCCCTCGTTTCCCCGTTTTTATTTTAGGGGAATCCCTGCTATCTTTCCTTCTTATGAAGACGTTTCTAGACCTCCTGGCTGAAAAAATCGTTGTTTTCGACGGTGCGATGGGGACCAATATCCAGGCACAGAACCCCACGGACGACGACTTCGGCGGAGAACGCCTCGCCGGGTGCAATGAGCACCTTGTCCTGAGCCGTCCGGAGATCATCAGCAACATCCACCGGTTGTTCCTCGAGGCCGGCGCTGATGTCATCGAAACGGACACCTTCGGCGCGACATCGGTCGTGCTTTCTGAATACGGACTCCGGGAAAATGTCCACCGGATCAACGTCGAAGCGGCCCGCCTGGCGAAACAGGCGGCCGGGGAGTTCTCCACACCCGCCCGGCCCAGGTTTGTCGCCGGTTCGATGGGCCCCACCACCAAGCTACCGACGCTCGGCCATATCGGTTTCGACGCGCTGGAAGAGGCCTTCTACGAGCAGGCGCACGGCCTCGCCGAAGGCGGCGTTGACCTGCTGATCATCGAAACCTGCCAGGACCCGTTGCAGGCCAAGGCAGCCTTGGCCGCGGTCGCCCGCTGTTTTGCCGACACCCGCCGCAGGCTTCCGGTCATCGTCTCGGTGACGATCGAACAGAACGGAACGATGCTCCTGGGCACCGAGATCGCCGCGGCCCTGACGACCCTCGAACCGTTCGGCCCGGACCTGATCGGGATGAACTGCGCCACCGGCCCGAAGGAAATGTCGGAAAGCATCCGCTACCTCTGCCGCAACAGCCCGGTCCCGGTCTTCGCCATGCCCAACGCCGGAATCCCCGAAAACGTGGGGGGACGCGCTCACTACCACCTCACCGCCGGGGAAATGGTCCGGTACATGAGGCATTTTGTCGCCGACCTCGGGGTCAGTGCCGTCGGCGGATGTTGCGGGACGACCGCCGACCATATCCGGGCGCTTTCGGATGCCGTCGGATCTCTCGCCCCCGCCGAAAGGCGGTGGAGCTTCACGCCCGGCTGCTCGAGCCTTTACCAGCACGTCTCCTACAGGATCGACCCCGCGCCAACGCTTGTCGGGGAGAGGACGAACGCCAACGGCAGCAGGAAATTCCGCGACCTCCTCACCGCCGAAGAGTGGGAGGGGATGACGGCGATGGGGAAGGAGCAGGCGCGGGAGGGAGCTCACCTGCTCGATGTCTGCGTCGCCTACGTCGGGAGAAACGAGACGCGGGACATGAGTGAACTTGTCCCCCGCCTCAACACGCAGGTCACCCTCCCGCTGATGATCGATTCCACCGAGGCGCCGGTGATCGAAGAGGCCCTCAAGCGGATCTCGGGGAAGGCCGTCGTGAACTCGGTGAACTACGAGGACGGGGGCCGGCGGCTGGAGCAGGTCCTCTCCCTCTGCCGCCGGTACGGCGCCGCGGTGGTCGCTCTGACGATCGACGAGGAGGGCATGGCCAAATCGGTCGACCGCAAGGTGGCGATCGCCGGACGGATCCTGAAGGAAGCCATGGGACGATTCGGCATGCGCCCCTCGGACGTGATCTTCGACCCGCTGACCTTCACGCTGGGCTCGGGGGACGAGGAATTCAGGAAGGCCGGCCTGCACACGATCGAGGCCATCCGGCGGATCAAAGCGCTCCACCCGGACGTCCAGACGAGCCTGGGGGTGAGCAACATCTCCTTCGGGCTCTCTCCGGGCGCTAGGGGTGTGCTGAACAGCGTCTTCCTCCATTACGCCATCGAGGCCGGCCTCGACATGGCGATCGTCCACGCCTCGAAAATTCTGCCGCTGTTCAAAATCTCCGACCAGGAGAGGGAAATCTGCCGGAGGCTCATCTTCGACGAACGCCGGGAGGGGGACGATCCGCTCGGCCTCCTGCTCGCGCTCCACTCCGGCAAAAAAGGCCCGGAACGTTCCACGGTGAAGAAGGACGCCCCGGTCGCCGAACGGCTCAGGGGCCGGGTGATCGACGGGGACAAGATCGGTTTGAACGGCGACCTCGACGAGGCCCTGAGGACGACCACGGCGCTCGAAATCATCAACACGATCCTCCTGGATGGCATGAAGGTGGTGGGAGAGTTGTTCGGGAGCGGGCAGATGCAGCTTCCCTTCGTGCTCCAGTCGGCGGAGGTGATGAAGTCGGCGGTGGGGTACCTCGAGCCGTTCATGGACAAGGAAGAGGATACCTCCAAGGGGACGATCGTCCTGGCCACCGTCAAGGGGGACGTCCACGACATCGGGAAAAACCTCGTTGATATCATCCTGACGAACAACGGATACCGGGTCTTCAACCTCGGGGTACAGTGCGCCCTGGAAACAATGCTCACCGCATACGATCAGAACGACGCGGACGCCATCGGGATGTCGGGCCTTTTGGTGAAGTCCACGCTGATCATGAAGGAGAATCTCGGCGTACTGACAGAACGCGGGCTGTCGGTCCCCGTGATACTGGGCGGGGCGGCCCTGACGCGGCGGTACGTCGAACACGATCTCGATGCGGTCTATCCGGGCAGGGTGTTCTACGCCAGGGATGCCTTCGACGGTCTCCGGCTCATGGAAAAAATCATGAAGGGGGGGATGCCGTCGCCCCCGGAGCGTGCGGCGGCCGGACCCACAGCCGGCGGGGAGGGGCAGGACACCGGGGG
>DATEDB010000197.1:0-10558 GCA_035286625.1 Bacteroidota bacterium | reverse complement strand
CGAGACCCCGTGGGCCGGCAGCGGAATGATCCCCGCCGAGTCCGTGTCGCCCAGTTCCATGCCGGGCGCGGCCTGTGGCGGAGGGGAAACGATCTCGATCTGGTCTTCCGCGCCGCCGTCCACCAGTTCCACCGGCCCCTGTTCCTTGCATCCGGCGATCAGCAGTCCGGCGATCGCCGCGAGGGCGAGTTGTATCATCGGTCTCAACATGGATTCTCCGGTCGTATCAATGTAATCACTTAAGTTCCTTTTCTCAAAATTGGAGCGGGCTCCCGTTTCACATGCTCCAATCCACGTTCTCTAACCCACAGAGCGCGGGAGCCCGTTCCGACATCAGTTTAAAACACCCTGTACGGCACACCCCACCAGCTGACCGAGTAGGGCTCGGTGTCATCAAAGATCGTGCCGTGCGTAGCGGCGTCGATTGCTACGTGGAAGAAGCCGCGGTTTTCGGGCACCGTCCACATCTTTTCGTACGCCCGCGTCCATGTGCCGTCCCCGTTGTCCTGTTCGGACACCAGGTGCATCCTGGCGCGGTGTTTCCGGAACGCGTTACAGCCGAATCGCAGCGCGACCAGGTCGGTGTCGGGCGAGGCGCTCCGGACCGTAACGCGCATCGTGAGCTGCTGCCCGCGCAGAAGCTCGGGAACCGGCGGCCGGTCGTGTCCGAGAATCATGCCTATCGCCCCCAGCAGGCGTTCCCAGCGGTAACGCAGGAAGTGCTGCAGCGGGTCGGTCACGACGATGGTGTCGCCGTTCGGCAGGAACAGTTCGGACTTCACGATTTCGATGTTGTTGTTCGGCTCCACCGTTCCGCCGACCACGATGGTCGACGCCACTGGGATCCAGTTCCTCCAGTATGTATCCGGATCGCGTGCGAGGCGTTTGAAGACGACCTTCCTCATGGCGCGGTCATGGAACTCTTTTTCGACCGTCACCGTGTCGTCGTCGCCGTTGATGCCGCGGATCTTGAAGACGCCGTAGATATCCTTGGTCACAACCGCCACGGCGAACGTATCCCCCGGCTCGATGGTCACTTCGACGGTCCGCGTGATGCTCCGGATGAACCGGCCGAACCTCAGTGGAGTGATATCCGCCGACACCTTTCCGATCGTTTCATAATCGGCGGGATACATCTCCCCGTCGTTCATGGTCTGATCGGTGTTCGACGAAAACTCTTCATTGGCCGCGTAATACTTCATCGCGGACTGTTCGTCGTTCACCCCCGCGGGCGGCTGGTTCAGGGGATCAACGATCGAGTTTTCGTCGGTGCAGCCCGCCAGGATCAGCGACCCCAGGATCAGCGGCACCCACAGAAAGCGTGTGGCGCTGAGCAGTGTTTGAATGGATTTCATCATGGTGCCCTTTCTGTAAATAGTGATTAAAAATTATGTCGTCCCGCCCATCCGAGCCACGCGCCCGCATGCGTCATGGTGTCGTTGTTGCGGGTGGGACGACTGTCCCTGCGCTGTGGTACTTCAAACCGCGTGCCAGCACGTTAAAATGCCGTTATCAGTCTGGAATCGAAGGAAGTTCGATTTTCACCGGAAGATCCACTGCGGGAAAACCGGGGAGAAGTGCGGGAAATGGTGAATTCAGGCGTTTCACCGATCCAGGTCCGGGCGGACCTCCCGGGTGTGGCTTTCAGGGGTCGGTACACTTCGCCCGGGCGGTCAGACTGTCCAGCGTCCCTGATGGGCTGCCGTGATGATTCGCTCGAGGGCGCCGTGGTATTTCCTGGGAAGGTTTTTGAACTTGGGCCTGGACTTTTCCAGGACCTCCTCGAGGGGCTTCGCCGGGTCGGCGAACTCGACCGCGTTCTGGAGGTACCCGGACAATTTTTTCCCGATTTTTTCCGCGACATCATCCTCGGCCGGACCGAAGGTCCCGAAACCGCCGATCTTCGCCACCGCCTTCGTGTGGTCGAAGGCCTCCGCCTCGAACGCGGCGAAGCAGTAGCCCCGGAAATACTCCGCCACGGTCCCGCGGTTGAACCCGCCGATGTCGTCCGCCGTTTCGGATATGGCGCTGCGCGAGAACCCCTTCTCCCTCAGGGACCGGATGACCATCTCCTCGACGTCCCCGGCGGCCCGGACCTGTTCGGTGATCTCCTCCGGCAGATCCTTCAGCCTGAGGAGGTTCCGCCCGTCGGCAGTTGCCAGCAGTACGCCGCGGGTGATCGCGCTCTGCAGTTCGCGCACGTTCCCCGGCCACGGGTACGACCTGAAAGCCCTGATGACGCTTTCGCTCGACATGAATGAGGGGTCCTGTCCGCCGAGGAAATCTTCGGCGAGCAGGGGGATGTCCTCCTGGCGCTCGCGCAGCGGCGGGATATCCACGGCCAGGACGTTGAGCCTGTAGAAGAGGTCTGCCCGGAATGTCTTCCCGGCGACGGCGCTTTTCAGGTCGCGGTTCGTGGCGGTGACCACCCTCGCCGCCGAGGTGAGCGTCACCGTCCCCCCCACGCGCTCGTACGTCCCGTCCTGCAGGATCCGGAGGAGTTTCACCTGGAACGACTCCTCCGTCTCCCCGATTTCATCCAGGAAAATCGTCCCGTCGCCGGCCAGCTCGAACCTTCCCGGTTTTTCCTTCAGCGCCCCGGTGAACGCGCCCTTTTCGTGACCGAAGAGTTCGCTCTCGAGCAGCGTCGGGCTCAGGGCCCCGCAGTTGACCGCGACGAAAGGCCTGCCCTTCCTGACGGACGATTCATGGATCGCACGCGCCACCAGCTCTTTTCCCGACCCGCTCTCCCCGGTGATGAGCACGGTTGCGTCGCTCGTGGCGATTTTCCTGATAAGCGACACGATTTCCGCCATGCCCCCCGATGGGGCGTGTACGATGCCGAACTGCCTGGCGGGACCGGAGGCTTCACCGGCGGGGGCGGGGTTGAACGGTTCGAGGTCCTCGCTCAATCTGGTTAGCCTGCCGATTTCATCCTTGTACTCTGCTATCTGCGCCGTGAGTCTGGCCGTCCGGGGGCCCTCGCCCCGGTCTCGCAGGGCCTCGAATTCCCCTCTCAGCGCCTCGATTCTTTTCTCCTTTTCCCGGACGGTCGCGAGGATCCCCCGTTTTTCCCTCTCGAGGCTGACGATGTGTCCTCTGGCGAGGCGGTGGCTGAACATCAGCATCGTCACGATCAGGACGGCGCCGGTGAACCAGCAGACGAACAGCGGCGCGACGTATGAACCGTTCGCAAAAAGGACGAACGAGAGGGCGGTGTAGAGGCCCAGCGCCGCGCACACTCCCATCACCCCGCGGGCGACGCCCTTCGGGGAGATGAGAAGCGAGGCTGCCACCGCTATCAGTAATAGAATGACGACCACCACGGCCAGCGGCGTCCGGCGCAGAAGCCTGTCATGCAGGGCGTTGTCGATGAACAGGGCGTGCAGCCCGATGGCGGGAAAGACCGAACCGAACGGAGAGTCCACGAATGAACTGCGTCCCTCCGCCGCCACGCCCATGAGGACGATCTTTCCCCTCATGGCGGCGGCGCCCGTTGCGGGACCCGCGCCCCGGACATACCCGTCGTAGGCACGCAGGAATTCCAAAAAGGAATACATCCTGAGCGACCTCGCTCCACCGGTGAAATTCAGGCTCACGTCGCCGTCGTGTTCGAACGGGATCGTGTATACACGCGCGGTATCCCGGATGGTCAGTGTCCCCCCCCCGGAGAAGATCCGCACCGGTTCCGACATCGAACGCCGGAGCACCTCCAGGCTGAAAAGCGGAACCGGGAAGGATCGCGACCCGATGTAGAGCGGCAGGGTGAGTTCGTCGGTGAGGTTCGTGTGGCCGAGCCCGGAGGCGCCTTCCATGAATGCGGCGTACGGCAGCGTGAAATGATATCCCGACCTCCACGGTCCGCCGCCTTCTATCGCATGCGTGAATTTTTCGGGAACGCCGGGGGCCGTCGTGTTGGTGTCCTTCGCGCCCGGGGTCGACAGCGACCGGAAATACCCGCCCAGCACGACGTTTCCAGAACCGTAAATCACCGAGGCCAGCAGGTCGTTATACTCGGGGGAGGACGTCCCGGCGTCGGTCAGTCCCAGGTCCACGCCCACCACCCGGGCCCCGAGGTCGCCCAGGGCGCTGATCGCGAGCGCGTAGTAACTGCGTTTGACAGGCAGCCCCCCCAGCGCGTCGATGTCGTCGGTGGTCAGCGCGATCACTACCACGGAGGTGTCGATCGGCTTCTCGCCGCGGACCCGGTACATCCAGGGAAGCAGTCCCTTCTCCACCCCGTCGAAAAACCCCGGAGCGAAAACATAAAAGGCGATGCAACAGAGCGCCGCCGTCATGCCGATCTTCATCCGTTCGATGGCGTTCCGCCTCATCGCGGGTTCATTGCCTCGTGAGGTCCCTCGGGCCGAGCCATTTTTCGGGGTCCTGCGTCTCCCGCCCCCTCCAGACCTCGAAATGGATCATCGGGCCGTCGATCCCTTCGCCGCTCTGTCCGATGGACTGGCCGGCGGCCACTTTTTGACCCTCCTCCACGTTGATGTCCGCCAGGTGGGCGTACACCGTGCGGTAGCCACCGTCGTGGGCGACGATCACCAGGTTCCCGTACGACGGCAGCCACCAGATGGTCGAGACCTCGCCGGGAGCGACAGCCGCGATCGCCGAGCCGGATGACACGCCGATGTCGATTCCCTTGTTATCGGTGACCGTATGCAGGACGGGGTGTTGCTGTTTCCCGTACCTCGTGACGATTTTTCCGCCGGCCGCCGGCCACCGGAGCCTCCCCTTGGCGGCCTCGAAGGATCCGCCCCCCACGATCTCCTCCGGGGCGGTCCCGCCTGCCGCGGCTTTTCGTTTCTTCTCTTTTTCAATGAGGTCGGCGATCTTCCGTTCCACCTCCTGGAAATCCTTTTTCCTGCGGTCGATTTCCTTCTGGTAATTTTTCTTGTCCCGGCGGATCGCGGCGAGGACGCTCTTCTTCCTCTTTGTCATGTTCCTGAGCTTCCCCTGTTCGGCAGACTTGTCGGAGATGACGCTCTTTTGCCGGGAAAGTTTTTTCTCCAGGGCTTCCTGCTGCTCCTCCAGCTCGGCCTTCTTTTCGGCGACCGCCGCCAGGTCCAGCCGGCGCCGGTCCGAAAATCGTTTCAGGTATTCCGCCCGGATGAAAAGCTGGTTGAGCGATCCCGAGCTCGCCAGCAACTCGAGGTCTGCGATCTGCCCGCGGATGTACGCGCTGCGGACGTAGCCGGCGTACTCCTGTTTCAGGTGTTCGATCCTGCCCTGCAGTTCCGACACGGAGTTCTTCGCCGAATCGATGGAAGACTCCAGCGCCGCCTCCTCCCTGTGGAGCCTCCCGATGAGCCTCTTCAGGAGCGTCTCCTGCCTGTTATAGTTGTCGAGCTGTTCGAGGGTGACGTTTTCCTTCTTCTCCTTGCCCTGGATTTTTTTTTCGTATTCCCTGATCTCGCTGCGGAGTTTTTCCAGCTGCGACTGACTGCTTTTGAGGTCCTTCTGGAATGCCCCGGCAACCGGCGGGGCGGCCGCCATGATCGCCGCCAGGCAGCATGCCATGATCATTATGTCCGCCCGGGGTCGTTTCACCGGTAAAAGATATCGGCAGATTTCGGCAATGTAAAAGAACAGGACACCGGGACGTTGATCTCGATGCCGGAGTAGGCCACGGTGATGCTCCGTCGTTCCGCCGGGAAGATGACCCTGAGCAGGCGCGGGATCACCATCGAGTCCGTTTCGTCGGGCTCGGAGGCCATTGCGGTGAGTGTCGGGCGGCCCCCCGCGTCGAGGACCCTGTAGCTTCTGACGAAATAGTCCGCGCCGTCGACCCGGTATTCGCGTTTCGTTTCCCCCGAGCGGTAGGTCAGGATATAGGCTCCGCCGCCGGTCGTAAACGAATCCAGAGAATCATCCCCCGACACGAAGAACTCCCCGGTGAAGGCGCGCAGCACCTCGTCGAACTTCATCCTGAGGTTGAACATGTCATGGAGCGTCGAACCGTCGGATTTCCCGACGAAGGCGTAGTTATCCTGGTAGTTATAGAAGACGAACCGGTCGCGGGAAAACGAGAGGACGCCCAGGCGGATGCCGAACGGTCCGCTGAGGCTGACCAGCATCGAGTCCGGCTTTTTCAGCCGTATGTCAAAGCTGCTGCTCCCCGACTGTTCGGGGCTTTCAATGGTGAGGACGCCGTCGCCCTTCACCGCCCGGATCCTGTCACTCCGACCCTCAACGCGCTCCACCACCTGTGCGGGACCGAGGGTCAGTTCCCTTGTCGCGTGCGCCGGGGCGGCGCAACCCGCCGCGAGGAGTGCGGACGCTATGAACGCCCCCGGGATCCACTTCACAGCGATCCCCGTCGGATCTTTTCGGCGAGGCCGGCGTTGGCCGGATCGAACTCGAGCGCCTTCTTCCAGTATTCCATCGCCCGTTCGGGGTCGGACAGCTTGAAATAGATATCTCCAAGGTGTTCATGGACCACCGCTGAGCTGGACCCCAGCATGATCGCCTTGTTGACGAATTCCCGGGCGCGCTGGTAATCCCCCATCTGGTAGTAGATCCATCCGTAGGTGTCGAGGTACGACTGGTTTTCCGGCTGCTGTTCAACGGCGCGGGCCGACATCTTCAGCGCCCGCTCCAGATCCATATTCCTCCCGGCGAGGCTGTAGGAGTAATTGTTCAGAATCAGGTGGTTGTCCGGGTCGATGGCGAGACCGCGCTCGTAGGCGGAGTCCGAATCCGCGTTCCGGCCAAGCTCGTCGTAGACCAGGGCCAGCGCGGAGTACGCGTCCACGCTCCGGGAGTTGATCGTCAGCGCCTTCTCGAGTGCGGAAGCCGCCTCCACGCGCTGACCGCTCCGCTGGTAGGATATCCCGAGCAGCAAATACACCCGGAACTCCTCCGGCACGAAATTTTTCGCCTCGTTCAGTGTCCGGATCGCCTCCGGGAAGTTGCCCGCGTCGTAGTACACCGAGGCCACGCCGATCCAGCCGTCGGGGTTCCATTCGGCCAGCTCTTTCACCCGGCTGAAATAACCCAGGGCCGCCGAATCGTTGTGCGTGATGTTGCTCAGCGCCCCGAGGAACCAGTAGGGGCGCCAGTCGTCGGGGAACCTGTCGCGGATTTTCAGGAAGAGCGTTCGGGCGTAGGGGGCGATCGCCGAATCCCCCTGCACCGACGCGACGAACACCTGGCCGAAGCGGATCTGGTCGTCCGCCGAAAGGCTGTCTCCGCCGGTGAACACGGACTCGAACTCGCCGGCAGCCTTTTCATAATCCTGCTTGAGGAGGTAGGATCGGGCGATGGCCGCGCGGATTTCCAAGTCGTCGGGCCGCACCGCGGCAATTTCTTTGTAAATGGCAAGCCCGGCGTCGACGCTGTCCTGCCTGAGGTACACGTCGGCGAGGGCTTTCCTGATCTCCAGGTTGGACGGCTCGAGGTCCGACAGTTCGGAGAGCGCGACGATGGCGCTGTCGAACCGGCCGGCGTCATTATAGAGCCGGGCGAGCTGTGCCAGCGCGTCAGGTTCCGGGCCGAACCGCCGGAGGATGGTCTCGTAGAGGGCGATGGACTTGGAAGGATTGTGTATCTGGTAGAGGCGGGCCAGGTTCATCTGGATGGTCCTGTCGCTCGAATCGATTTTGACCAATTGTTCGAACTGTTCGACCCCGCCCTGCAGGTTTCCGGCGTTGAGGTAGATTTCGGCCAGCGCCTGCCGGTATTTCGAGTTGTTTTCTTCAAGCCGCACCGCTTCGGCGGCGCTCTGGATCGCCAGGTCGTGCTTGCCCAAAAGCGAATAGTCTTTCGACATGGCGTGGTAGATCGCGGGGTCCCGCTTGTACTTGATCGCGTCCTGATATTCCAGCACGGCTTTCGCGTATTCTCCCTTCTGATCGAGCATCGAGCCGGCGAGGAAGTACTGGAGGGCGAGTTCCTGGTTTTCTACTATGGGCGGAACCTTCTGTACCTCCGCCTCCTTCTGCCCCGAACAGGCCTGCAGGAGAACGGTGAGTATCATGAATAACTTTAGGGAAATTCCCCTTACCGCTTGAATTTTAGGCGTCTTCATCGAAAAAATATAGACATTTGAGAATTTAATAACAATAGGACCCGGGCGACAGGTTTCCGTGGACATACCCATCGGATGTGGGCGGTGACCTTGATTTTCCCCGCGCCATTCTCTAAATTATCACACGCGTCTTTTCTAACGTCCCTTCATCGCACATTTTCGGGAGTCAGCAGTGAAATCAACCCTTTATATTTGCTTCATGTGCCTCTGCGTGCTCCAGTACACCGGTTGCGGCAACACCGGCCAGCTGGAAAGATCGCTCGCCGACAAGCAGGCCGCGATCGATAAACTCGAAAAAGAGAACAAAGACCTCCGGAGCGAGAATGAGAAACTACGGACGAAGGCGGGAGAACTGGAGAACAGCCTGAACGCCGCCTCCGGCCGCGCTTCCGAGCTTCAGCGACAGGTCGACGAACTGCGACAGAGGCTCGAGAAGGCGAAACCTTCCCCGGGACCGGCAAACCTGGAGGGCGCCTACCGGGAGGCGTTACAGAAGTTCATGGACCGCAGGTACGAAGACGCGGTCCGGGCCTTCGAGGCGTTGCTGGCGGCGGGGATCCCCGACCCCCTCAACGACAACTGCCACTACTGGATCGGCGAATCCTATTTCGGATTGAAAAGGTACACCGTGGCGATTGCGCGTTTCGACGAGGTGCTGGATTTCGAGTGGTCGAACAAGAAGGACGATTCGCAGGTCATGATCGCGCGGTGCTACGCCAGGATGGGTGACCCTGTCCGCGCCCAGCAGGAGTACCGCAAACTGATCGACGTCTACCCGGCGAGTCCCTACCTCGACCTGGCGAAGCGGCGCTCAGGCGCGTTGTAACCGTGAAACGGGCCTACTGGTCCGTCTCCTTCAGCATCGGGTTCTCGGGCACGAACGTCACCACCTGCGTGCCGAGCATGTTATCTCCCAGCCTCATTCCCTTCAAGGTCAACGTCATTTGCTCCCCCGCGATTTTTTTCCACGTGGGCGATGCGGTCACTTCTTTGCCGTCCAGGTCCAGGTCCTCCGAATGTCCGGGGGGAACGACGAGGTCGGGAAGCGGCAGGAATTTGTTGTTGTACTGGTAGTTGATGTTTTTCGATGAGACCATGACCGTTCCGGGGTCCAGGAACATCGTGTCGCGGCTGCCGTTTTCGAAGGTGATCCTGACCCTGGTGATAAAACCGGACTCCATCCGGTAGGTGGCTTTGAACCTGTAGCGGACCGGGAATTTTTTATCCGCTGCGGTGTACTCCTCGCACCGGCAGTTCTCGTTCTGCGCGAGGTAACCGAAGGTGGTTTCCGGCGACGGGGCTTTCTCCGCTTCGCCGGTCCGGCCGCCTTCGACGGGAGGCGACGGAAACCGCGGCCGTGTCGCTTCCTTCGAGGTGGAACATCCCCCGGCCACAAGCGCCACTGCCGCCCATGCCATCGTTGGCACGATAACGATGACGGCGGAAAGAGAACGGCACGCCGCGCCGTCCCGCATCGATTTCATTTCAGCGCCCCGATTTTTTTCTCCACGGCCCCCAGAACCGTTCCGGCCCTCACCATTTCCAGGGCCAGGGCGATATCGTCCGCGATGACGCGGTCTTCCCGGAGTTTCGGAATGATTTTCCGGACCTGGGTGTACGCGCTCTGTACCCCCTTACCGGCCCGCATGATGTGGCCCGAGCGGGGGTGTATCCTCGCGAACTCCAGTCCCTGCGCGGCGACCATCAGTTCGATGGCGAGCACGGTCCTGACGTTGCCGAAGACCTGCCAGAGCTTGTGCGCGGCGACCGATCCCATCGAGTTATGGTCCTCCTGATTCGCCGAGGTCGGGATGGAGTCCACGCTGGCCGGGTGGGCCAGCACCTTGTTCTCCGATACCAGCGAGGCCGCTGTGTACTGGGCGATCATCAGCCCGGAATTCAGTCCGCTATTCTCGGAGAGAAATTTCGGCAGCCCGCTCAGGTTCCCGTTCACCATCCGCTCGATGCGGCGCTCGGAAATGTTCGCCAGCTCGGCCAGCGCGATCGCCAGGAAATCGAGCGTCAGCGCCAGCGGCTGTCCGTGGAAATTCCCTCCTTCGAGGTGCGCGGCGTCAGAGGGGATGATGAGCGGATTGTCCGTCGCCGAATTGATTTCTATCGCCAGCACCTCCTTCGCGTACCTTACAGCGTCCCTCGTCGCCCCGTGCACCTGCGGCATGCAGCGAATGGAGTAGGCGTCCTGCACGCGCCCGTCGCCGTAGCGGTGCGATTCCCGGATCTCGCTTCCCGACATGAGTTTTCGCAGGTTCGCGGCGCTGGTCCGCTGGCCGGGGTGGGGACGCAGGGCGTGGATGCGGTCGTCGAAGGCGGTGTTGCTCGCGCGCAGGGCCTCTGCGCTCATCGCCCCGGTGATGTCGGCGAGTGTGCAGAGCGCGCCGGCTTCCTCCGCGACGATCGCGCCGTACGCGCTCATCATCTGCGTGCCGTTGATCAGCGCGATCCCTTCCTTGGCGGTGAGGCGGACGGGTTTGAGGCGGGCGAGCTTCAGCGCACCGGCGG
>DATEDB010000196.1:0-3505 GCA_035286625.1 Bacteroidota bacterium | reverse complement strand
ACTGAAATTCCCCACCGGGTTTCACGTGGATCGTCGCCTCATATCGCCTGTGTTTGTTGAGCGGGAGATTCTTGCTGCCGTTTCCGTTCGCCACGAGGATCCAGTAGTTGACCCGGCCCGATTCATCGAATTTTCCCCTGAGGGCCACTCCGAAGTCCCGTGATGGTATGGCGCCCCAAAGGTCAAGGGTTGTTTTTTCCAGGGAGCGGTATCCCCACACACCCTCGGCCACCTCGAACGCCGTCGTGGGTTGTATCCCGAAGATGAGGTCTCCCCCGTCGATGATGCTTTTCCATTTAAGGTAGGCGTCCTTCACGAACGGGACGATCTTGATGTCCCTGGCCCGGCCGGCGTCCATCTCCAGACGAAGACGGGTCGAGAAGCGGTCCGAAATGGTATTGTCATATGTAAAATAGATTCGACGGAAGAGGAAACCCTGGTAATCTTTCTCTCCGGAAGAGATGGAGTTGGTGAGCGATCCGCCGTTCATATACGCAGGATCGCGGGCGACATTATAGAAGAAATCCCCGAACATATACCCGCTGAATTTTTCTTTCGGCGCCGGGGGGACATCCTGTCCGGACGCCGGGGCGGCGTACATCAGGATGATCGTGCATAAAGCGATAAGAGGTCGTTTCATGTTCGTCCATGGTTATTGGATGTTTCGGTGAGTTGAGGTCTCACGGTGTCAACATACAGAATGGATATTAGGCGGAGGTAAGCCCGGTGTTAAGAAATTGTTAAGTTCTTCGCCGGCCGGGCGGGCGGTACGCTATTTCGGCTTGTTCAGGCTGAACTGGAATGTGGAGCCCTTGCCGGGGGTGCTCTCCACACTGACGGCCGCTCCGTGGGCTTCGATGATGTGTTTGACGATGGCGAGTCCCAGGCCGGTCCCCCCGGCCTCCCTTGAACGTTCCCTGTCCGCGCGGTAAAACCTCTCGAAAATACGGCCGATGTGCTCGGGGCCGATCCCGATGCCCCCGTCCTCCACGCTCACTTTCACGCCTGACCCTTCGTCGACCGCGCTGACCCGGACCCATCCGCCGTCGGTGTTGTATTTGACGGCGTTATCGATGAGGTTCACCAGCGCCTGCTTGAGCCGTTCCCTGTCCCCGTAGACTTCAATCGATTCGTGCGATCCGGACGGTCCTGACGGCAGCTCCGCCGTCAGCGCGACCTTTCTAGTTTCTGCGATCGGCAACATCTCGGCCACGACCTGCCGGATAAATTCCCCGATCCGGAAATACCTGAAACTCATCTTCATGTCCCCTGATTCGATGCGCGAGATTTCAATGAGGTCGTTCAGGAGGGCGTTCAGGTTTTGCGTGTTCCTGAGGGCGCGGTGGAGAAAATCGCGGTTGACGGCGGGGTCATCGATGGCCCCATTGATGAGCGTTTCGATCATACCCTGTATCGCGAATATGGGCGTCCTCAGTTCATGCGAGACGTTCCCCAGGAACTCGGTCCTCACCCGCTCGAGTTTCCGGAGCCTTACGATATCACGGTTCAACGTCCCGATCATATCGTTCAATGTCGTCCCGAGGCGCCCGATTTCATCCCCCGAGCGCACCTCGATGCGCCGGTCGAGCTCCCCCGCCCGGACACGCTCGGCGGTCTCGGCGATGACCGAAAGCGGACGCGCCAGGCGCCCGGAGATGAACCCTGCGATCACCGTGACGATCGCGAGCACCAGCAGGCTCACCAGGAGGACGTCGTTCCTGATTTCACCCAGCGCATCGTTGATTTCTGTGAGCGGGATGCTGACGCGCAGGATCGATGCCGTACCGAACGGTCCGGGCGTATCGGGTGGCGGGCGAAGCGGCCTGGCCAGGTACATGAAATCCCTGCCGACCGTCACGCTGTGACGGGTGCTCATCCCCGTCCCCCCGCGTATCGCCTCGGCCACCTCCGGCCTCGTCGCGTGGTTTTCCACCATGGCGAGTTCGGCGCGGGGAACGTCGGAGTCGTATACCACCGTGCCGTTCCGTTCGATGAGCGTCAGCCTGTACCCCCCGGCCTTCGCGTATTCCCCGAGGATCTCATACGCGTTCGAGTCCGATTTCAGCCAGTGTCCGAGGTGAAACTCCACCTGGTTCGCCTCGGTGCTCAGTTCTCCGATGATACGGGCGCGGAGAGAATTTCCGACGCTGAGTGTCGTGAAGTAGCCCGCCGCGGCTATGACGAAGAGTGAAAGCGCGAGGAGAAGGAGCGTGAGTTTGGTGCGGATGTTCATGGGGCCGGACGCAGGCGGTACCCGACGCCCTTGATCGTTTCGACGTAACCGGAATGGGTCCCGAGCTTGTCGCGGATCTTCGCGATGTGAACGTCGACCGTGCGGTCCACCACGCGCGCGTCGCTTCCCCAGACGGCGTCCAGGAGGGTCTCCCTGTTCACAGCCCGGCCCTCGCGTTCGGCCAGGTACAACAGGACCTCGAATTCCTTCCGCGGGAAAAAGACTTCCTTCCCGTCGATCCTGACGAGATGCTGTTCCGGCAGGATCTCCACCGCGCCAACGGAGATGTTTTCGCGGACGTTCCCGGCCGCGGCGCGTTTGCGGAAGACCGCGCGAACGCGCGCCAGGAGTTTCGGGATGCTGATCGGCTTGAGGAGGTAATCGTCCGCGCCGAGCTCCAGGCCCAGCACCTCGTCCACCTCCGAGCTTTTGGCCGTCAGGAACACGATGGGAATGGCCGACGTCTTCGGGCCCGCCTTCAGTTTTTTCACGACCTCCCACCCATTCGGCTCCGGCATCATCACGTCCAGGATAATAAGGTCCGGGCGCTGCTGAGCCTGGTCGAGCGCCGCGACACCGTTTTGCGCGGTCAGGACCGTAAACCCCTCCTTCTGCAGGTTGTACCTGACGAAGTCGATTATGTCCCTGTCGTCATCGACGATGAGAATCGTTGGCATGGGGTCAAAACCGGCGGTGTTTGATCCTCATGGGAATCCGGTTCAGTGATGCTGTTCGGACCGGTGCTTGACCACACGGGCCTGAGCGATGAAAATGACTTCCTCGGCGATATTGGTGGCCAGGTCGGCCACCCTCTCCAGGTTCCTGCTCACCCTGATGAGTTCGACGCCCGCGTCGATCACCGAGGGAGCGGATTTCATGAGGCCGACCACGCGCTTGAAGACCTCCCTGTTGAGACCGTCGACCAGGTCGTCCTGCGCCAGCACCGCTCTGCCGAGCGAGGGGTCGAGGTGCACGAACCCGTCGAGGGCCTGGCGGATCATCCTCCTGACGGTGTCCGACATCGAAATCACCATCCCGAACGGCCCTTCCAGCTCCCCGGCGGTCAGCACGAGCGATGACTCGGCGAGGTTCACGGCGTGGTCGCCGATCCGCTCGAGGTCGTTGTTGATCTTCTGCGCCGCCAGGATGAGGCGAAGGTCGCTCGCCACCGGCTGGTTGAGGGCCAGCAGGTCGATGATCTGGTCGTCGATTTTCACCTCGAGGCTGTTGACGTGCGTGTCGCCTTCGATCACCGACGAGGCGGGGGCGCGG
>DATEDB010000195.1:0-6041 GCA_035286625.1 Bacteroidota bacterium | reverse complement strand
ATGTGCCGCCAGTCGTTCCGGGCGGAATTCTCACCTGTGCTTGGGCCGTGTATGATCCGGCGGCCGCGAGCGGCTGGTTTTGATCCACCCCGATCAACGCGACGGCGTTCGACGAATCCCAGGTCCCGCTTGACGAAAGATAGACGCTGTCCGTCCACAGTCCGGAGCTGACCGCACCGGAACCGTTGTCCGTCACCGTCCAGCCCACCGTGATGATGTCATTCGCGGTCGCCGCCGAGGGCGCCGCGATATTCGTCACCACGAGATCCGGCCATGGACTCAGGGCAACAACCGTCGGGGTGGCGGCCGTAGTGACGTTGTTCGAATCAAAGATCGACTCGAATATTTTCCGCTGCCAGTCCGCCTCGACGTGGAGATAATACGTGCCGCTGATCCCGTTCGGGAGCGTAACGTTCTCCTGTCTGGTATAGGAGGAATCCCGTTGCAACGGCCTCACGCTGGAAAAAGTCCCCAGAACGGTCACCGAATCGGGGTTGTACGCCGCCCCCTTAGCGATCATGACCCGGTCATACCAGTTTCTGGTGACGTCGGCCGACCCGGGATTTGCAACGGTCCACGTTACCGATACCGCCGAACCCGAATTGCCCGTCGCCGGGGCCGATACATTGGTAACGACGAGATCCGGTGGAGGCGAAAGGTTCACGGTAATCGGGGCGTGACGCATGTTGTTGTCCTCGACGGCATACTCGAAGACAAAGTTCCTGTAATCCGTCCACACGTGGACAAAGAGCGGGCCGGACACGGTATCGGGGAGACGTATGTTGTCTGTGATGGTATAGGATGATTCGGGCAGGAGGGCCGCGGTCCTGCGGAAGGTCCTCAGGAACCAGGACGTTGCCGGGACCAGGACCGAGTCCCTGGAAAGGTATACAATATCGTCCCACAGGCTTGATGTCGTGGGGTTTGTTCCATGGTTTTTCACCGTGTACTGCAAGGCGACCGTTTGGCCTGAAAAACCCAGCGCCGGGACAGACACGACGTCCACCTGCAGGTCGGGGGGCGGAGTCAACGAAACCGTGAGATCCCTGATGAAAATATTATTCCCGCCATTCGATTCAGGTTGACTGTCGAACAGATCTGACACGACGATTATCCGGTACACGCCGAACGTCCCGTTCGGGATGATGAAGGTTCCGTGGTTCGTGTAGCTCTCACCCGGGCCGAGTGCGCTCATGTTCGGGGCCGTGCCCAGGACCGGATCGGTGATAGTGGTCAGGATGGAATCCGTGGAAAAATAAATACGATCCTGCCAAGCCGGGGCCGTTGTGCCGGTCGCGCCGTTGTTGGTCACCGTCCATGTTATTTCCGCGGCCTGTCCGGAAAACGCCCCGGGCGGAACCTGGACGTCAGTGACCACGAGGTCTGCGACCTGCTGCGTGGAAAAAGTCCAAACCGGACCCTGTGTGCTCCCGGTGATGTTCTTCGCAACCACGAGCCAGTTGTACTGGACGCCGTAGGCCAATGCCGGATACGGCTGATACTGGGTTTCAATCAGATTGCTTATCGTGGGGGTTCCAGGCATCGCTTCGGCAGCCGGCCACAGATAGAGATCGTAATTGTAGGCGCCCTGCGCCGGGTTCCAGAAAAGTGTGGGGAAGCCCGCCACACCACTGCTGCTGTCCGGTGGGTTCGGGTTGCTCACCAATCCGGGAATGGCGGGGACGAGGGAATTCGCCGGGTTTGTCGAACCGATCGTCCATTCGCTGAAACCTGAGATCCCGACGGCTTCAAGTGTTCGTTGATCCTGGTCGACGAGTGTCGGAACAACCGCCCACGGCTGGCCGTTGTCGGTCCTTCTCAACAAACGCAAAGTTGAAGGATCGGAGACCCCTCCGAAAAAGTTATATGCGAAAATCGTCTTTCCATTGAAGACGGCCGCCGCCGGGGCGGAGGCGATTCCCCAGTACAGCGGGGCCATGGTGACGATGCCCCCGGGGAGGGATCCGCCGGGTGTGGACCCGTAGCGCCGTACGGCCACGATCGCGTTCCGGTCGAGCGATGCGAAATCGATCGAGAAGAATGTCCGGATGGTGTCCACGGTGAAATTATAGACGGACGGATCACCGGGCGAAAACCCGCTGTTGAGGACGACGGCATATCCCGGGTCGACGGCCGACGGCGGGATGTCATCGAATGACCGGACAGGGAGGATCAACGCACCCTGGGAATCGACCGGGACCGATCTGCCACCGGCCTCACCCCCCAGTTCAAAAACATCTCCTCCTGATGCAGGAAGGGCGAAAGCGTAATGGAGGGTCTGGCCGGTCTGGATAAGTGTTGTGATGGTCCAGATGGAGTCGTTATTCCCGTCATCCATGCTGTACGTACCTGTATTCGGATCCTCGAATATGTGGACTGTGGGGTCCGTCCCCGATCCCCTTCGGAGCAATCCAAGACGCTCCAGCCTCCTCGTGTCCAGCCGGAATGTCACATCGGCTTCGGGAGCCCTCGATACTACCACCGTGATACCGGTGAATGTCAGCTCGGTGTAGTTGCCGGACACATCGGCTAGACCCACCAGAAGATGGTACGTGCCTTCGGGTGTGAAGGAATCAAAGGTGGTGTTGAGTTCCCACGTCCCGCTGAGACTGTCACCGCTGACGAGAGTCGTCAGATAGGAATATCCGGCGCTATTTCCAGTATCATCGGAGAAGTACGCATTGATGGATTCAATTCCCGAGTACGTATCCATCGCGGTGAGCGTCACGGTCACATCCTGGTCCCCCCCTCCGACATTGACGGCCGACCTGTCCAGAATCGGAGTCCCCAAAATCGACGGCAGAATCGTATCCCCGCCGGTGACTGTGAGGGCCGGCCCGATGTTTGTGTCCAGGTAATTGGAGGCATGATCGTACGCCGTGATGCGCAGATCGAACTGGCCGTTGGCGTTTTGCGGTATGATGACGATCGCCCGCCAGGAACCGTTGAGAATATCCCCCGAGACCAGGGAGGCAAAACCGGTCGCGATCGTCAGTGTATCGCCACGTTCAAATCCGGCGTAGGCAATTGCCACACCCGATGAATTATCCGTCAGGTCGAAATCCACGATCGCCGTATCCGGACCGCCTGACACGTCGATTGAGGAGGGAGTGACCACGGGCATCGAGGCGAGGACGGGCGGTTCGGATTCGCCGCCGGTAATCGGAACCGATTTACCGGTATTTATTGTCTCCAGGTTGAACACGTCGTCATAGGCCAGCAGGTAGACAGGGTATGTTCCCGGTGGCGTGCTCTGCGGGACATACACCTGCCCTTCCCAGGTTCCATCCGATGCCGTCCCTGAAGTGAGGAGGGCGAACCCAATGAGCGTTGAAGAGTCTGGATGGCCGAAAAAAATGTAGACAATCGACAGGCTTCCGGGAGAATGCCGCAGATAAGCCGTCACTGTGGCGAATTGATCTCCCCCCGACACGTCAATGGTGGGGGGGGTCACCGTGAGAGAGTCGATAATCGTCTGGGCGTTGGCGGATACCGAAAAAAGGAGTAGAACGAAGAGCAGCAAACGCAACATGCCGCCCGCGGGAATGCACCGGCCACCGGTCATAATGATACCCTTAACAGAATTGGAAGTGAGAAGCGGAAAGCTACAGCAGGATAACTGATTGAAGTTAACGGGAATAAGGTATTAAGTCAAATTCGACCTTTCTCACGGAGGCGGGGGGAGTCAGGCGCCCCCAAATTCATATGCGACAGGAGGTTAAGCGGGACGGTAAAATCTGCTTATTTCAATTCCACCAAAAAATTCCCGTCCTTCATGATCTGCAGTTCGTCGAACCATACAGATGGAAATTTTACCAGGCCGTCGAGATGGCTGGCCACGGTCACGCTCCCGCCCATCGACTTGTTGTCACCGAACGCGATATGGATCGTGCCCATCACTTTCTCGTCCTCGAGGATTTTTCCTGAGAGGATGGCGCGGTCGTTCGTGCCGATGCCAAATTCGGCGACGTTACGCCCGTCCCGGCCGTGGGGCCTCAACAGGGTGTTCAGCTTTGTGGCCTCCTCGCCGCCGGAGATGTCGGCCGCGTAGCCGTTCCTCACCTCAATTTTTATGGGGGTCACGACCATCCCCACGCCCGCCATCGACCCGTCCACGACCATGACGCCGTTCGACCTTCCCTCGAGGGGGGCGAGATACGCCTCACCGGTCGGGAGGTTCCCCCATTGTCCCGTTTCCCGGAAGAGCCCGGTGCTGGCGTGCGCCTTGCGGCCTTTCATGGGAAGTGTGATATCGGTCCCGGCCGGGGATGTCACTTTGACCACGGAGGTTTTCTCCAGCATTGAGCAGAGTTTTTTCGTCCGCGCGGCAATGAGATTGTAATCGGCGTTCATGCACCGGACCATGATCTCAGACGTCACGCCGGGAAGAGTCGCGATCCGCATTCCCCGTTCACTCGCCGCCCTCCTGGCGTTCGTGTGCGTCAGCGATTTCGAGGTAGGACAGAGAACGACCGTGAATACCTTCATGAGGTCCGCTACTTCCGGCGGCGGGTCCTCGCCGTTGGTCAGGCGCGGCGCCATTTCCACCATCAGCACGTCCTTCGATATTTCACGGGCGGCCTTCCACAGGGCGTGGCCGATGTCGCGCATCGGTTCGTCCACCACGATCAGGACGTTCTCATTGGATTTGACGCCCATGCAGTCCCTGACCGCAATGGTTGCCGCCGAGTCGAGCGCGTCGTTGTTCATTCTTTCATCTCCATGGTATGATGCCTGAAACGGGATCCCATGTTCCGGACTCCGGGGCGTGCAGGATTACATGATCCCGACTTTTTTCATGAGCGCGACGTAGCGCGGATCGTTGTAGACCAGCCGGAATTCGCGGAAGCCCCTTGTGTTTGCCAGTGTCCTCGATTTATCATCGGGGTCGTACGCCTTCTGGAGCCAGAGCATCGTGCGGTCCGCATCGCCCAATCCAGCATACACCATCGCGACGGACACCGGGTCGGGTTGCTGTTTTTTCGGATCGCCAAGGAGCACGGCGAGGACAGAGTCCACCTTCGCCCTCTCCCCGAGCATCCCGTAGTAATAACCGACAAACCCGAGGCCGTTACTCGAAAGCCCTTCGAGTTTCATTTTATTTAATACCTCGAGCGCTTCCGCTGTTTTTCCCGTCCCCTGCAATACCGCCACGTGCCAGATGTTGGCGAAGAAAAATTGCGGATCGATGTCGAGAACTTTCATCAGGATTTTGTCCGCCCCCGCGAAATCATCGACTCTCAGGAAGGCCTCGGCGTAATTTATCAGGATGATGGGTGAATAAGGATCCAGTTCGGCACCCCTTTTAATGATGTTCACCCCTTCATCGGCCCTTCCCATGATCTGGAGATAGATCCAGTACCAGTGGTAACTGGTGGCGTAACCGGGGGCTTTCTCGATCGCAAGTTTGAACTCCCTCTCGGCCCCCGCCCAATCCCAGGCCCCTTCCCTGATCATCCCCAGTGCGGCATGGGCCTCCCCCAGGTTATTGTCGAGTTCGAGGGATTTCAACGCCTCGGTCTCGGCGAGGGACGTGATGTCGGATGAACGTTTGTCGGAGTACTGTCCCTGAAGCAGGTACGTCTCCGCGAGGCCCAGGTGGGCGCGCGCGAACCCCGTGTCGAGCGCTATGGCCTGGTTGTAATATCCGAGCGCCCTCTCGAGGTCCGCCGCGGTACGTTTGTTCCAGTAGAATTTTCCCTGCAGATACAATCGGTACGCGGCGGGATTTGTGGTCTCTGATTTTCCCGCAATCCCGGTGCCGGCCCCGGTCCCCGGTCTGATTTTATTGCTTACCTCGCCGACAATTTCCTCCTGCACGCTCATCAGGTCGTTCATGGTGCGTTTGTAGCTTTCCCCCCACAATTGGGAGTATTCCTTCACATCAATAAGTTCGAGCGTCATGTCCAGCCGGTCGCCCCTCTGGACCACGCGCCCGCTCAGCACCGCGTCCACTCCGAGCTCTTCGCCGACACTCTTCGGGTCCTTAGTGGAGCCTTTGAAACGAAACGATGCGCTCCGCGGGATGACCCGCAGGTTGG
>DATEDB010000194.1:0-2265 GCA_035286625.1 Bacteroidota bacterium | reverse complement strand
CAGCCGGGGAAGGTCCTGACCAGCTCGTCGGCCACCTCGTAGGGTGTCGTGCGCAGCTCGTACACCGGCCCGACGTTCCGCTCCAGGGCGGCCTCCCGCTTGTCGTTCCAGAAGCGGACCTGGAGACGTTCACCGACCATTTCCCGGATCCGTTCACGGATGCGGTCCATTCTTTTACGGCGGAGGATGTCCCCCGCTTCCTGGTAGGCGCGGTGTTTGCCGATCAGGGCGGCGATGGCATCGATCCCCTTCCCCTCGCTGGCGACGGCCTGGATCACCCCGGGCCTCCAGGCGTCGGAATGAGGTTTGAACCCGAGCACGGTCCTGATCGACATCACCGCCTGGTCGGCCCCGGGCCGGTCCGCCTTGTTCACCACGAAGAAATCGGCGATCTCCATCAGGCCGGCCTTCATGGCCTGGATGGAATCGCCCGACTCGGGCACCAGCACCACCACCGTGGTGTCGGCGGCGCGCACGATGTCCAGCTCCGACTGCCCCACCCCCACCGATTCGATGAGGATGAAATCCGTTCCCGCGGCGTCCAGCACGTCAGCCGCCTCGCGGCTCTTGCGGCTGAGACCCCCCAGGCTCCCGCGGGTGGCCATGCTGCGGATGAAGACTCCCTCGTCCAGTTCCACGTCGGTCATCCTCACCCGGTCTCCCAGCAGGGCGCCCCCGGTGAAGGGGCTGGTGGGGTCGACGGCGATGATCCCCACGCGGCCGCCTTCGGCGCGGAGAAGTTTGGCGAGCTTGTTGGTGATGGTGCTCTTGCCTGCCCCCGGCGGCCCGGTGATCCCCACCCGGTAGGCCCTGCCGGTCGATGTATACAGAGAACGCAGCAGTCCCGGCGCCGAGGGGTGGTCGTTTTCGACCAGCGTGATTGCCCTGGCGATCGCCGTGCGTTCGCCCGAAAGGAGATTTCTCAGGAATTCCGGGTCGTTGTGGGGCTGCATTTTCAGCGCTTCGCCCTGAAATACTCCACCGTCCGCCGCAAGCCGTCCCCCAGGTTCGTCGCCGCCGTCCATCCGGCGGTTTTCACCAAAAGCCCGGCGTCGATGACGCTCCGCATCTGTTCGCCTTTCTTGGCCGGTCCGTGAGACTCCCGGCACCCGGCGACGGTGAGATCGTTCAGCGACCGGAAGAGCGTGTTGACGTCGGTCTCGATGCCTGTGCCGACGTTAAAAATTCCCGAACCCGCGAACCCGAGCGCGAACATGTTCGCCGAGACCACGTCCCCGACGTATACATAATCGCGCGTCTGCAGGCCGTCGCCGTTGATGAGGGGCTGTGCACCGGCCAGCATTTTTTTTGTGAATATCGCGATGACGCCCGCCTCCCCGTGGGGGTTCTGCCTCGGGCCGTAGACGTTGCCGTAGCGCAGGCTCACGTGCCGCAGTCCGTAGATTTCGCCGTAGTAAAAGAGATACTTCTCGATCGCCAGCTTGGATATGCCGTAGGGGGACAGGGGCCTGACGGGATGTTTCTCGTCGGCGGGGAAGTAGTCCTGTTCGCCGTAGATGGCCCCGCCGGTGGAGGCGAACACGAATTTTTTCACGCCGGTCTTCCGGCACTGTTCCAGAAGGTTCAGCGTGCCCAGGATGTTCACCGAGGCGTCGAAGGCCGGGTCCTCGACCGATTTGCGCACGTCCATCTGGGCGGCGTGGTGGATCACCACGTCGAATTTTTCCGATCGGAACAGGTCGTCAAGTTTTTCGTCCCGGATGTCGGTCTGTTCGAAGCGGGCCTTCGGGTTGACGTTTTCCATTTTCCCCGTCGAGAGGTCGTCGACGATCACCACCGCGTTCCCCGCCGCCAGGCAGGCATCCGCCACGTGCGATCCGATGAACCCGGCGCCGCCGGTCACGAGAACCTTCATCCTTCGGTCTCCGTCTGTCCCTGCAACGCGTTCAATCCCTTTTTGCCGATGTCCGAGCGGTAATAGGCGCCGTCGAAGGTGATCTCCCCCACCGCCCGGTACGCCAGGGAGATGGCTTCGGACAGCTCCGCGCCCCCGGCCACGGCGGTGACGCCAAGGACCCGTCCGCCGGCGGTGAGGACGCCGTCGGTTGTCGCCTTCGTCCCGGCGTGGAACACGACCACGCCCTTTTCCTTCGCGACGGCGTCGAGGCCCATGATCGGTTTGCCGCTTTCATACTTGTCGGGGTAGCCCCCGGAGGCCATCACCACGCACACGGCCGTCCTCTTCCCCACGACAACTTTCGAGATGAGCGTCCGGGTGGCGACTTCATACAACAGCGCGGCGAT
>DATEDB010000193.1:0-7859 GCA_035286625.1 Bacteroidota bacterium | reverse complement strand
CGGCGGTCCGGCGATCGGTGAGCGGGGGAGTGTGACCGTGACCGGGTGGCGTTTGGCAAGTCCGCGGATTTTTTATATCTTTTCAAAATTCAACCGCGTAATGCCCAGAAGAACCGACCTTAAATCCATTCTTGTCATAGGCGCCGGGCCCATCGTCATCGGCCAGGCGTGCGAATTCGATTATTCCGGCACCCAGGCCTGCCAGGTCCTCCGCGAAGAGGGGTTCCGGGTCATTCTCGTTAACTCGAACCCGGCCACGATCATGACCGATCCGGAGTTCGCGCACGCCACCTACATCGAACCGATCACCCCCTACTATGTCGAGCGCATCATCGCCCGTGAAAAACCCGACGCGATCCTCCCCACCATGGGAGGGCAGACGGCCCTGAACGTCGCGGTGGCCCTGGCCGAAAAGGGGGTGCTGCGCAAGTACAGCGTCGAGCTGATCGGCGCCAAGCTGGAGGCCATCCGGAAGGCCGAGAACCCGGAGCTCTTCCAGAAAACCATGCGGGAGATCGGGCTCGATACACCCCGCGGTACCTTCGTGAAGAGCGTCGATGGGGCGGTGGAGTTCGCCGAGAACACCGGTTTCCCGATGATCATCAGACCCTCGTTCACCCTCGGGGGTTCGGGCGGGGGAATCGCCTACAACATCGAAGAGTTCCGCCCGAAGATCGAGCATGCCCTGGCGGTGAGCCCGATCCACGAAAGCCTCGTGGAGGAGTCGGTGATCGGGTGGAAGGAATACGAGCTGGAGGTGATGCGCGACCTGAAGGACAACGTCGTCATCATCTGCTCGATCGAAAATTTCGACCCGATGGGGGTGCACACCGGCGATTCGATCACCGTCGCCCCAGCCCAGACCCTCACCGACAAGGAG
This sequence comes from Bacteroidota bacterium, assembly GCA_035286625.1. Lineage (GTDB taxonomy): Bacteria > Bacteroidota > Ignavibacteria > UBA10030 > SZUA-254 > SZUA-254. Next base: position 6,979 of record DATEDB010000193.1, on the reverse strand, counting down.
TACCAGGCGATGCGCGACGCCTCCAAGAAAATCATCCGCGCCATCGGGGTCGAGACCGGGGGGTCGAACATCCAGTTCGCCGTGGACCCCGTCACCGGGCGGATGATCACCATCGAGATGAACCCGCGCGTGTCGCGCTCCTCGGCGCTCGCCTCCAAGGCGACCGGCTTTCCCATCGCGAAGATGGCGGCCAGGCTGGCGGTGGGATACACGCTCGATGAAATTCCCAACGACATCACCAAAAAGACTCCCGCGTCGTTCGAGCCCACGATCGACTACTGCGTCGTGAAGATCCCCCGATGGGATTTTGAAAAATTCCGGGGCGCGGACGACACCCTCGGCGTCCAGATGAAATCGGTGGGGGAGGCGATGGCCTTCGGTCGGACGTTTAAGGAGGCGCTCCAGAAGGCCCTGCGGTCGCTTGAAAACGGACGTTACGGCCTCGGGGCCGACGGCAAGGACCTCTTTGCTGCGGAGTCCGCCGGTCCGGAACAGAAAAATGAATTGCTGGACGCGGTGGTGACGAAACTCCACACCCCGCGGCAGGACAATATCTTTTATCTCCGGTACGCCCTGCAGCTGGGCATGTCGGTGAACGATGTGCACGACGTGACCGGCGTGGACCCGTGGTTTCTCCACAACATCGCCGGGATCATCGGGATGGAAAACGAATTACGTGAATATTCCGTATAAGGGACGACCATGACCGACACCATGAACACACTGCGGGCGACCGCGCTTGCACTGGCCCTGATACTGGGCGCGGCGCCGTGCGCCCCCCTGCGGGCCCAGATACCCGGCGACCGTGAAGCCCTCCTGAACGGTGACGGGAACGGCATGGCGTCGTACGCCGAGCTGAACGGTTATCCGGGCCCGAAGCACGTCCTGGACCTGGCGGTCAAGCTCGCCCTCACCGCCATGCAGAGGCACGACATCCGCGAAATCTACAACGACATGCTCACCCGGGCCCACGTGCTCGGGAAGATGATCGTCAAAGTGGAACAGGAGCTCCACTACGCGTTCAATTCAGGGATGCTGTCGCAGGAATCCGTCGAAGAGGACGCCGAGTCGATCGGCAGGATGCGCGGGACCCTTCGCGGGATCCACCTCGCGGCGCACATTAAAACCAGGGAACTCCTCACAAAAAAACAGATCGAGTCGTACATCGCCATCAGGAAGGCGCTGAGGGAGAAGGAAGCCGGCCAGGATAAGCCAGGGGCGCCGCCGGCCGGCGAACACCGGTACGACCCGGGGGGGCAGCGCTGAGTCCGCGATGAAAAAAGTCACCCGCGACATCCTCTTCAGGGCGAAGCAGCAGGGCTTCTCGGACCGGCAGCTCGCCGGGATCTGGAACACCGACGAGATCTCGGTGCGGAAACTCCGGAAGAAGCTCGACGTCCTGCCCGTGTACAAGACCATCGACACCTGCGCCGCCGAATTCGAGGCCGAAACCCCGTATCATTATTCCACCTACGAGACCGAGAGCGAGATCACAGTCAGCGACCGGAAAAAAGTGATCATCCTGGGCGGGGGCCCGAACCGGATCGGCCAGGGAATCGAATTCGACTACTGCTGCGTCCACGGCGTGTTCGCGCTCCGGGAGATGGGGTTCGAAACCATCATGATCAACTGCAACCCCGAGACCGTCTCCACAGATTACGACCAGGTCGACAAACTCTATTTCGAGCCGCTCACGCTGGAAAACGTGCTCGACATCTGCGATGTGGAAAAACCGGAGGGCGTGATCATCGCCTTCGGGGGGCAGACCCCGTTGAAGCTGGCCAAATCGCTCGAGGCCCAGGGTGTGCCCATCCTCGGCACATCCCCGGACGACATCGACGTGGCCGAGGACCGGAAACGGTTCGGGGCGCTCCTCAAGAAGCTGCACATCCCCCACCCGGCGGACGGATCCGCCACTTCGCCGGAGGAGGCCGTGAAGATCGCCTCCGGAATAGGATACCCGGTCCTGGTGCGTCCGTCCTATGTCCTCGGCGGCCGCGCGATGGAAATCGTCTACGACGACCGGTCCCTCGAAATATACATGCGCAAGGCGGTCGACGCCTCGCCGGACCACCCCGTGCTGATCGACAAGTTCCTGGAAGACGCCCGCGAATTCGACGTGGACGCCGTCTGCGACGGTAAGGACGTCCTCATCGGGGGGGTCCTGCACCACATCCAGGAGGCCGGGATCCACTCCGGCGACAGCACGTCGGTCCTGACACCTGTGGCCGAGAGCCCGCAGATCGTCGAACAGCTGAAGGATTTCACGCGGAAGCTGGCCTACGCCCTGAAGGTAAGGGGCCTGATCAACGTGCAGTTCGCCGAGAAGGGGGGCATCGTCTACGTGCTCGAGGTGAACCCGAGGGCGTCGCGGACGGTCCCGTTCATCAGCAAGGCGATGGGGATTCCGCTGGCCAAGATCGCGGCGAAGGTGATGGTGGGGCGGACGCTGTCCGAACTCGGGTACGAGCTCGACGCCAGGCCGAAATACATCGCGGTGAAGGAACCGGTCTTCCCGTTCAACAAGTTTCTCCAGACGAAAATATTCCTCGGCCCCGAGATGCGCTCGACCGGGGAGGTGATGTCGATGTCGGGATCCTACGGGGAAGCGATCGCGAAGGCCGTGCTGGCGGCCGGCGGCAATCTCCCGGTCGCCGGCGGGGTGTTCTTCAGCGTGAACGACAACGACAAGAACGCCCGGATGGTCGAAACCGCGAAAGGCATGATCGGGCTCGGTTTCAGGCTGTATGCGACCCGCGGCACGTCGCTGTACCTGACCCGGAACAGCGTGCCGAATACGATGATCTACAAGGCCAACGAGGGGCGCCCCAACGTCGTCGATTACATCAAGAACGGGGACATCCAGATGGTCATCAACACGCCGCTGGGAGAGGTGTCCCGTTTCGACGAGCAGGCGATCGGGAAGGCCGCCCTCGAGGAGGGGCGCCTGGTCGTCACCTCGATTTCCGGTGCCGCCGCGGCGCTCAGCGCCGTGCGCTGGTACCGGGCCGGGACGGGGGACGTCCGCAGCCTCCAGGAATACCACGCGGAGTTGCACGAACCGACTCCGACCACGATCATATGAACCAGATAGTCCACGATCACATCATCCGAGGAGACATCCAATGCACAGAATCGCTACGCTGGCACTCGCGCTGCTCGTCGTCGCCATCCCGCTCCATGCCCAGCTGGACGCGCCGATGGTGAACATTCCCCTTTCGCTGGACCTCGGCCTGGGGGGCGGGGTGTCGGTGCCCAGCGGGGATCTCAGCAACAGCAACAACACCGGTTACCACGCCGGGGGCAAACTGCGGATCCACGGCCCCCTGCCGTTCAACATCGTGGCAGGCGGTATGTACAACAATCTGCCGGAGAAAGTCGGCGACAAGTCTGACAACCAGATCATCGTGGGGGCCGGCATCGAGGTCGGGATCCCGTCGGTGGCGGTGCAGCCCTATTTCGGGGCCGACGTTCTGTATCTCCGTTTCAACAACGAAGGGACGGGAACCTCGTCGTTCAACCGCGGGGGGCTGGCCCTCGGCGCCGGCGTGGAGTTCGTGATCCCGGCCTTCGGCAGTTTTGACACCTCGGTGAAATACCAGTTCATGAACCTGATGGGGAAAAAAGACACCGAACCGACGGCCTCGCAGATCGTCGCCACGGTGGCGGTGATGATCGGCCTGATCTGAGCGGCGCACAAAATGTTGGCGAGGGCTCCCCTTCCCGGGGGGCCCTTTTTTTCGATTCTTTTTTTTCTTTTTTTCTCTGGCCGGGCACCCGGCCGCGGTGAAGCCTCCGGACCTTGCATGTTCACCCCGATCAGGCGTACATTCAGGTTTCGCCATTTCTTTCGAGACCCTGTGAAAACCCTCCGGAAATCCCCCCGGAAAAAATCCGCCGCGCGTCCCCGCGGGGGATCGTCCGCGCCGCGGCCGAAAGCCCCGATCGTCATCCGCGGGGCCAGGGTCCACAACCTGCGAAACGTGTCGCTGGAACTGCCGCGCAACCGCCTGATCGTGTTCACCGGGGTAAGCGGTTCGGGGAAATCCTCGCTCGCATTCGACACCATCTACGCCGAGGGGCAGCGCCGGTTCGTGGAAAGCCTGACGGCGTATGCCAGGCAGTTCCTCGAAAGGATGGACAAACCGGACGTGGACTTCATCCAGGGCATCAGCCCCGCCATCGCGATCGAACAGAAGGCCACCGCGAAGAACCCGCGCTCCACGGTGGGGACGAGCACGGAAATCTACGATTACCTCAGGCTCCTGTTCGCCCGCATCGGCCGGACGGTCTGCCCGACATGCACGCGCCCGGTCCACCGTGACACGGTGGCGTCCGTCATCGAAAAACTGGAGGAACTGGCCGCGAAGAACGGCCCGGTAAAATTCCACATCCTCTGTCCCCTCGCCCCGCACCCCTCCGCGTCCCTGAAACAGGAAATCGACTACCTGAAAAAAAAGGGCTTCATCCGCGTCATGGTCGGGAAGGAGGCCGTGGATCTTTCGACCTCTCCGCTGCCGGCCCGAGCCAGAAAATCCGACGTCCGCATCGTCATCGACCGGCTCGTCTACCGGCCCGGGGGGGCCGACACCCGCACAGGGGATTCGGTGGAGACGGCCTTCAACCAGGGAGACGGGTACGCCTCGGTCGTCCTCCATGAGACGGGGGAGGAGTTCCATTTCAACAGGCATTTTGAATGTTCGACCTGCCGGGTGCGGTTCGAAGAACCCGACCCCAGGCTGTTTTCATTTAACAATCCCTACGGGGCCTGCCCGGAATGCCAGGGATTCGGGAAATCGGTGGGGATCGACATGGACCTGGTGGTCCCCGACAAAGAAAAATCGCTCCGCGACGGCGCCATTCATCCCTGGACCACCCCAAAATGGCACGACAACCTGAGGGGACTGCTGAGGATCGCCTACGAGCAGAAGATCCGGATCGACGTCCCCTGGCGCGAGCTCACCGTCCGTGAAACGGACATTATCATCAACGGGTCGAAAGGCTTCGAGGGGCTCAACGATTTTTTCAAAAAAGTCGGGCGAAAAGCGTACAAGATCTACTACCGCATTTTCCTGAGCCGGTACCGTGGCTACACGCTCTGCGCCGCCTGTGCCGGGACGAGGCTCCGGCCGGCGGCCCTGAACGTCCGCATCAGGGACCGGAACATCCCGGAAATCGTCTCGCTGACGATCGACGAAGCGCACCGGTTTTTCGGGAGACTGAAACTCACGGCCTACGAACTCTCCGTGGCCCGGAGGATCCTCGAGGAGGTGAACAGGCGGCTGGAATACCTGGTGGACGTGGGGCTCGGTTACCTGACGCTCGACAGGCTCGCCGGCACACTCTCCGGGGGCGAGACACAGCGGATCAACCTCGCCACCGCTCTCGGGTCCTCCCTGGTGGGTTCGCTCTACGTGCTCGACGAACCGAGCATCGGGCTGCACCAGAGGGACACCCGGAAACTCATCTCGATCCTCGAGTCACTGCGCGACGTGGGCAATACGGTGATCGTGGTGGAGCACGACGCCGAGATCATCGCGGCCGCCGACCACGTGGTGGATCTGGGGCCGGGGGCGGGAGAGCAGGGGGGCGCGATCGTCGCCGCCGGAAGCGTGCGTGACATCGGGCTGGCCGCCGACTCCCTCACCGGGAAGTATCTCTCCGGCGCGCTCTCCATTGCGGTTCCCCGGCGGCGCACCGTTTCGGGGGCGAAGAGGATCGTCCTGGCGGGGGCCCGGGAAAACAACCTGAAATCGGTGGACCTGAGCGTACCCGTCGGGAGGTTCACCGCCGTCACCGGTGTGAGCGGGTCGGGCAAGAGCACGCTGGTGCACGACTGCTTCTACGCCGCGCTCCGGCGCGAAAAGGGGGACTATTCCCTCCAGGCCGGGAAGTACCGCGAACTGACAGGGGCGGAGCTCGTCGACGCGGTGGAACTGGTGGACCAGGCCCCGATCGGCCGCACCCCGAGGTCGAACCCGGCGACCTACACGAAGGTCTTCGACCTGGTGCGGGAGCTCTTCGCCTCGACGCAGGCGGCGCGGGTGCGCGGGTTCACTCCGGGGTCATTCTCGTTCAACATTCCCGGCGGCAGGTGCGAGACCTGCGAGGGGAGCGGCATCCAGACCATCGAGATGCAGTTCCTCGCGGACATCGAACTGCCCTGCGAATCGTGCAAGGGAAAACGGTTCCGGAGCGAGGTTCTCGATGCGCACTACCACGGCAAATCAATCGACGACGTGCTCGGCATGACGGTCACGCAGGCCATGGCCTTTTTTTCCGCCACCCCGCAGGGGAAGAAGATCGTCTCGCGCCTGCGCGTCCTCTCCGACGTCGGGATGGGGTACGTCCGGCTGGGGCAGTCGTCCACCACGCTGTCCGGCGGCGAGGCGCAACGCATCAAGCTCGCCTCCCACCTGGCCAATACCCGGCCGGGCAGCCGCACGCTGTTCATTTTCGACGAGCCCACCACGGGTCTGCATTTTCACGACATCGCGAAACTGCTCGCCGCGCTGAACGCGCTGGTGGAGAGGGGAAACACGGTTCTGGTCATTGAACATCATCCCGACGTCATAAAATGCGCCGACTGGGTGATCGACCTGGGCCCGGAGGCCGGCCAGAAGGGGGGAAGGGTCGTGGCGGAGGGTACGCCGGAGGAGATCGCCGCGGTCGGTGCGTCCCACACGGGAAAATTCCTGAAAGCGCTGCTGGGGATGCGAGAGTGAGGCTTCCGGCGTTGCAACCGGAACGCTTCGGGGGTTTTCACCGGTGTGCCTGCGGGGTGATACCGGGTGGTTCGGCTACCAGGCGTTGCCGAAATTCAGCGTTATGAAAAAACCGCCGAACTGCTTCTTTGGAATGCCCCGCAGCCCCTCGATGCCCGCCGGGTAGGGCAGGAAATAATACCGCAGGTTCACCCCCAGGATATTGGACGTTTCCGATCCGAAGTACGCGCCAGCGCCGAGGCAGGCGCCGCGGG